>CACYEJ010000139.1 GCA_902773395.1 uncultured Ruminococcus sp. | reverse complement strand
ATGGCGGAATTGGCAGACGCGCATGGTTCAGGTCCATGTGAAAGCAATTTCATGCAGGTTCAAGTCCTGTTATCCGCACCAAATTTTAGAACCGCATTAATTCTGAGAAATCAGTTTTAATGCGGTTCTTTTTGTTTTATATTTTAGATAATTCATGTAGGGTTGTTATCTGTTAGTTATAATTGTACGGAGATAATCAACCTTGAATTCGATTGTTTAGCGGAAATAGTGCCGCCCATTTGCTCAACAAGCTTTCTTGCAATTGATAAGCCTAAACCTGTAGAGTTGCGTCCGGTTTCAACTGTGTAAAATCTGTCAAAAAGATGCTCCACCTGAACCGTCGTTAATTCCGCTGCTCTGTTTGAAAAGCATATTAACCCTGAATCTGATAATATAATCTCAAGGTCACCGTCGCTGTACTTTATCGCATTATTTAATAAATTCGAAAAAACTCTTGATAGAGATTGTTTGTTTACTTTTCTAATAATTCTATTTTCAGTCATTTGTATACTGGGAATAATACCTTTCTCGGTAAGTGCAGCATAGTATCCCATGATACTGTCCTCTAGCACTTGATTGACAAGCGTATCTTCCATAGAATCCATTTCATCAGATGATAGTATTATAGAATATTTGAAAAGCTCCTCAGTAAGCTGCTTCATTGCTTCGGTACGCTCGGAAACAATGCTGAGATAATTCTCGATTTTTTCAGATTTTGGTTCACGTTTCAGCACATCAAGATATCCGCAAATTGCCGTCAAGGGAGTTCTGAGGTCATGGGAAATATTAGTTATTGCTGTTTTTAGCTCAGAATCTCCCAGGGTATAGCGTTGGTGTTCACGGCGAAGAATTCGAAGCTGAGTGTTGATAGCAGCTGCCAATTGCTGCATATCCTTGTCGTGGCTGGAAATTGTGATAAGCGTGTTTGTATCGGTGCTAAGCTTGTCTGCAAAGCCAACAGCAATTTCTCTAGCTGCTTTTTTAATCAAATAGATTTTAATACATAAAAAGAATATGATAATGCAAAGCAGGCAATAGACCATTATTCTTTACAGCTCCTTTATTTTATTTCTTTGTCGGGGTCACTTTCATAAAATTCGTAATCATCAATAATCATGTCATCAATTACATATGTACCTCTTTGGTTGTATGCTTCCCAATGCTCTATATAGTTTCTCATATTAGAATTAACTTTCGTACTCAAAATATATTGACCTATAAAGGGAACAAAAATAAATAGTAAATCTACTAGGGTAGACGTAGATTTTGCAGTAAGTACAATGTGCGTTTTCAAAAATATAACGGCAATAGGAATTGTATAAATAAGCGTAATTCCAACAATAGTTATTGTAACGCTTGCACGAAAGGTTTTCATCGCTGTGAATGACAGGAGAATCAATACGGCTGTATATGTAATTGCAATCGGATATGTCAAATGAGTAGCATCAAGAATGATATCAAAGAATAACCCAATCAAATCAGTGCCAATTAATGCCAACAGCATGAAAAAAATTTTATTTACAATCTCTCTTCCAAAGCGATGTTTACTGAATTCTATGATGTTGTTTGCAACAAATTCCTCGATATGTGCATTTGCAGGAATATTTTCACGTCGTATTTCGTTGTACGCCTTGTTGTCGTAAGGATTTGTATCGGGATTATGAAAGTCGTCTGTATTTTGAGCTGGCGAATTGTTTTCTGTTTTGTTTTGTTCCGAAGCAGAATAAAACATTCCATCATTGTTTTTTGAAGCATCTATCCCTGTGTACTGTTGGCTGACTGCTTTTGTATTTTGCTGGGTATAACCGCCGTTGTGCTGAGTTCGGTTGATAGTGGTGAATACGTCATCGTTTTTATACTTGAATGTTCTTCCGCAGTATCGTCCGCATTTAGGACAAACAGTAGTGCCATTTTTCGAAAAAGTTCCGCATGAGGGACATTTCATATCAGACGATACCTCACTTTAATTCTTTATATTTGTAAAGTGTCATTCCTAAAACAGTAAAGATTGCAGCAGATGCCAAATTATACTTTACATAAGATTTAGCATTTCTAGGTGGTTCAAAGGATTGTGTCATGCTTTGAATCTGAGCAGAGGGGAGAGCTTTGTCCAAAAACAAGTAGAGTCTTAGCATTCTTCCTTCAAGCTTCTTTCTTTGTCCGAAACCCTGAGAGTAAAGGTCTAAGTATTGTTCTTCAACATTCTCAGTATCAGAATCGGAATCAGAATCAGATTTTTTATCAGAATAAGCCTCTGCAATAGTTTGAGGATCACACTGAGCAATTTGACTGTCAATCTTTATTCCGGCAAACAACAAAGCTATTGCAATAACTGTTACAACTGTAGTTCCGGCAGATCTGGAGTTGATAAGCATTGCGAACATTATAAACATTGCCGTGTATGCAATGATAATATACAAACCTATAAATTGCTTTTCCATGATAACAAGCGGTGTGTGGAGTGTCTCTCCGTGCGGGTCGCAAATTACATTTGATACAAAAGCAATAAGAATGAAATTTAATACCTGAAGCATGAATCCTGCTACTGTGCAAACGATAAAGTTAGATAAGTAAATAGCTGCTCTTGAATTTCCGGCAATAACTTTGTTGCGAATAGTTCCGCTGCTGTACTCTGTTCCGATAAATAAACCTATAAATATAGAAAGCATTATTCCAAACACAAATAGATTAGATGTAAGTAAGCCGTCCATCATTCCTTTTTCGAAATCTCCGTAGCAATAGCTTACTATCGACTCGAAAAATACGCACTCAATACAAAAAATTATTGATCCATGAAATATCTGACTTTTTAATAATCTTGCAAAATCGGCTGCTAATAAGTCACCCATTTATTCCACCTCATTTAAACTATTTCTACTATATAAAACAATTCCTGCAAGCGTGACAAATCCTGATATACCGAAGTCATATATAATATATCTTATACTTCGCGGCGAGGGTTTATCATCAAAAATAATACTATGAGTTTGGCTAATTGGCAAAATATCATCAGCAAAACAGCAAATTGTTTTTTTGGATTCTTTTAAATTATTACCTCTCATGATTTCTCTGAATTCCGTGTAGCTGCCGTACTCATTATAGCTTGTGTATTCTTCAATGAGTTCATAAGAGTCTGTCGAGTTAGCAGCTGCACCGCAATAGGCTGCCAAATTTTCAAAGGGGTAGAGTGCCGCTTCAATATAGCTGCTGCTTATAATCATTAAAATTGAAAAAGACATTGAAGCGGCAACGGCATGTTTTCGTGAATCTGATACCATTACGATTAACAGATATACAGAGGCATAAACTGTTAATATTCCTAATCCTATAAACTGTGAAAGCACATTTTCAACTGTTGTATGACTAAACATTGGAACAGGGAATCCGGCTGTAAAATAGCTTACATATAATATAAAAGAAGGAATCATAACGGACAATACAAATACAATATAAAAAATGATTTCTAAAGATATGCTGACAATAAGATTTGAAAGATATATTACCCTTTGCGAATATCCTGCATTTATTTTATTTTGGGCTGTATTTTCACCGGAGTCCTTTCCGAAAAATAAGCAAATTATTACAGCCGATACAATAATGTGGGGGATAAATCCAAAGCTTGTTTTTGCGTCTGCGTATAAATTTATTTCCCCAAGAGGATACCCATTCCCGAAGCTTGTACCATAGCTTAGAGCAAGAATGTTCCGCTTGTAACGGAAGAATTCCGGTGCAGTCAATACTAAACCCATTATAACAAATAGCATGTTTGCTATTTTGAAAGGCTTATATTTGAATAGCCGTGAGAAGTTCGCAGCAAGTAATTTGCTCATAAATCCAACCTCACTTCAAGTCCTTGCGGCTGAACAGAGTAATGCCTGCTATTGTAAAGAATGCAGCCAAGCCAAAGTCGTAGGCATAATAAACTCCCATTCTTGACGGTAAGCTTTCTCCTGGTCCCATCATAAAGATCGTAGTTGAAGATGTAAGCTGACAGTTAGTAAGACAGTCGTCAAGTGTACAGTAAATAAATTTTTCAACATTGTTTAATCCTTTTCCTCGCATAGCGTCCATTACTTCGCTGTAGTTTGTATAGCGTTTATCATCAACTTCGTAATAATACTCATTTGTGATGTCATCAATATCCATTTTATAATCAGCACCGTAAACTTTGTCTTGTGCGAGAATACTAAGCAGAACAGACATGACAATTATTAGCATAGAAGCTGTTATTGCTCTTGACTGAGAGTCAACAATCATAGTAATAAATATGAACAATGAGGAGTACAGGAAGATAATTCCCAATCCCAACAGCTGAATGAGAAGATGCTCCTTTAGAGGATACTCAAAAACTACAATTTTTAAGTTAGAATCTTTAAACAGAAGATACACATAAAGCACAGGTATAAAACTAGCAATAATATAGCATATGTGCATAATTATTTCAGCGGTAATACTTACGATTAAATTTGAAAGATAAATGCTTGCCCTCGAATGACCGGAAATAACTTTATTGCGAATAGTTCCGTTTCGGTATTCTTTACTGAATAGAGCTGTTATTAATATAGCAGCGAAAACTCCGTAAACATAGAATGAAGAGCTTAAATAATAATCCATGTAAAGCTCAACTTTTTCAAACATTTCGAAGAAATCTTCGTCAAACGATCTTACCCTTGAATACTCTCTGTTTGCATAATCCGGCGGACCTTGATAATCGGGAGTTATATCATCAAAAAAATCCTCTACGGTTCTATCAGCGTAAAATTCCCTATTAAGCGCTAAATACTGAAAACTGGTTATTATCGGCAGTGCAACACCAATGACTACCAAAATAACAATTCCAATATAAAACAACTTGCTTTTAAAAAGCCGTGTAAACTGAGCATGCAGAAGATTACTCATTTTCTTCACCTCCAACCAGAGAAATAAAGTAGCTTTCCAGACTTTCGTCATGTTCCTCCATAGACAGAATCTCTCCATTGTTCTCGGCTAAAGCAGAAACCAATTTTGTGAGATTAGGCTTAGCAAAAATATCAACAGTTTTATCATCAAGCACCTTATAGTCAAGCTGCATATCCTCAAGTACCTTCGCCAAAACAGTTGCATCAGTTACTGTAACACGCACACACTTTCTGCAAGCAGCCTCCAGCTCCTCAGTGCTTAGCTCCTTAACAATCTTACCCTTATCAATAAAGCCGTAATGAGTAGCAAGCTTTGAAAGCTCATCGAGAATATGGCTGGATATAAGAACGGTGATTTTTCTTTCACGATTCAGTTTTAAAATAAGCTCACGAATTTCTATGATACCCTGAGGGTCAAGTCCGTTGATAGGTTCGTCAAGCACAAGAAAATCAGGATTGCCGCACAAAGCAACTGCGATTCCCAAACGCTGCTTCATACCAAGCGAGAAGTTTTTAGCTTTTTTCTTGCCTGTGTTTTCAAGACCAACAAGTTCAAGCAGCTCGTCTATTCCGTCAAAGCTCGGCAGACCAAGCACACGATACTGCTGCTTTAGGTTTTCTTTTGCAGTCATCTCCAAAAAGATTGACGGAGTTTCTACTACTGCCCCCATTCTTTTTCGTGATAAAGCGATGCTTCTGTCCTCATTGCTGATGCCGTACAGTTCATAGCTTCCTTCTGTAGGAAACTGCAATCCGCAAATCAAGCGTATCAAGGTTGTTTTACCGGCGCCGTTTCTGCCGACAAAACCATATATTGCTCCTCTGGGAACATTCATAGTAAGACCGTCAAGAGCTTTGAAGTTTTTATACTTCTTAGAAAGCTCCTTTGTCTGTAGAACATAATATGACATATATTTAAACCTCCAGTTTTTTATTTCTTTCTTAATAAAATTATATCATATAATCGTCAAGAAACCGTTAAAGAAAAAGTCAAGATTGTGTCAAGATTTCATCTTAAAGCCTATACCGTAAACGGCTTCAATGTAGTCAATTCCGTTAATAGCCTGAAGCTTTTTTCTGACGTTGCTGATATGCTGTTTCAGCGAACGTTCTGTACAATCCGGAGTATCCTTGCTGATTTGTTCGAGAATAGTAGTCTTGCCCACAGGACGCTCCGGACTTTTCATAAGCAGCTTTAAAATAGCGCATTCTGTTCGGGTTAGGCGGATTTCGGTTTCTCCGATAATAGCTGTTTGAGTGTCGGGGTTTAGTGTTAATCCACGATAGGATAATTCGGAATTTTGTGTGCGGTTGTTATTGATACGCAGTTGAACGGCAATTCTAGCAAGCAGCTCTTGTATGTTAAAAGGTTTGGTGATATAATCGGCTGCACCTTCAAGCAGCAAACTAACCTTGCTTGGAATATCGGCTTTTGCGCTGACAACAATTATGGGAATATTTTTAATTTGCGGCAGAATCTGCTCGCCGCTCAAACCGGGCAGCATAAGGTCAAGCAATACGAGATCGGGCTTTTTGCTGCTAAGAACAAGCAATGCTTCGGTTCCGGAAAATGCCCGTAAGGTTGAATAGCCCTCGGCAGTTAAGGTTTCCTCCAGCATATTACCAATATGAATATCATCTTCGATAATCATTATACAAGCCATTCTCAATCAAAGTCCTTTCGTAAAATCTTCAAAATCCTGTTTCAGATTTTTTTGTTCATAAGGTATCTTTCCGGTGCTTTCATATTCTTCCCAAAGAGAATCAAATTTCCTTATGCTTAAAGAAGCAAATATTCCTGCAATAAATATGGGTATTCCAATTGAGTTGCCAAAATATAAATTTCCTACCAAGGAATACAGAATCCCATGCAGTACGCAGCCGTATGCACATATGCTGCTTGTTTTAAACTGAATTCCAAATGTAAGAGCCATTACCAGCAGTACATTTATCAGATTGTATGCACTTAAAGACATTGTCGAGTAGAATGTAAGCATTATCATACAGATGTATAGGCTGATAAGTGACAAGAATAGCGGAGCTCTAACTGAGCTTAGATACGGCAGCTTCATAAAATCCATTTTACTAATTCCGTCCGGCAGCTCAACATAGCCGTCATGTATATGTTCTCTCTCAAAATCAACCGAGAAAAAGCCTCTGCTTGTGTGGAACATATCAGGGGAAGAAACAGTTTTTTGGTCATTATTTGAGATTGATTCTGTATTTTTACTAAGCTGAACCTTTTTCTTCTCAGCCTTTTTAAGCTGGACTTTGTTTTTACTGCTTTTCTTTAAGATAACTTTATGAGATGAAGCTTCCTCTGATGAGGAATTTTGTTTTTTGTTATCAGGTTTCAGGGTATATTTTTTACCGTTGTCATAGCGATTTGTTGATTCGCTTGTAGCTTTGACAATAAAATCTCTGTCTGAGAAATTTGCTGTTGAAATATTTTCCGAGTTGAACTTTTGTTCTGCAAAAGCCTGACGGCTAACATCATAATATGCTGAGAAATCGTCTTCTTTCTTATCGGGCGAATATGCTTTGTAATCGCTTTTCATCTTATGCTTGCTGATATCTGTTTGCTGACTTAGAGAAATAACGGTGTGACTTTTCTCCGCAATAGAATGTCGCACAAGGGAGCCGCACTCCGGACAAGAATATGAATTATCCTCAATTTCACAGCTGCAAAATTCACATTTCATTACGCTGACTCCTTTATTAAAAAATAATAATCATGCTTAGAAAAAATTAATCTTTTTATGATAATTATATCATATTACAGCGAAAAATCAATACAAAATTATGTAATATTTTTAAAGTTTATAAGATGATTCAAACAAATTGCCTGATATAGGATATGATTGAAAGATTTTAAAAAATATATATCAAAAAAATTAAATGTTAATTCACCACAGTTTTTTTATATTTCACAACATTTTCCTCCATTTACAGAATTATATATGGTATTATCATTTTGGAAAATAAATTAAGGGGATGTTTAGTATGAAGAGAAAGTTAAGCCTAAGCGTGCTATGCGTTACGCTTACAGCAATGATTGTTCTATCTTCATGTAGTGAGCCTGTTGAAGAGCCTATGCCGCTGCCTGAGGTTACAAAGACAGAAGCTGAAAAACCTCGTTTGCAGGACGACTTCTACGGTTATGTAAATTGGGATTTTATAGATTCTACGCAGATTCCGAATGGAAGATCCGGCACCAGTATTTTTTCAATGCAGCAGGATTTGATTGATGAAAGATTAAATAATCTGATTGATGAGTATGCAGAAGGAAATTACAAAAAAGGCAGTAATGAGCAAAAGATTAAGGACTTGTATCTCCAGTACCTTGACGATGAAGAGAGAGAGAAAGTCGGTATAGAACCGCTTATGGACGGAATTAATACTATTGAAGAAGTTACAACTCCCGATGAATATGTTCAGGCATGCGCATACGTTTTTTATAATTATGGATGTACGGGAATATTTAATCCTATGGGTGATTTAGATGCTTACGACAGCTCAAAGTATATTCCTACCTTTTATCTAATGAACACTTTTGGCGGAAATAAAGCGAATATTCTGAGCGATGACAGTCTTGTTAATTCGATTGGTCAGTTCGCAGACTACGTGCTTCGCAGCTTAGATGTACCCGATGCGGAGGCAAAGAAAAGAGCGTCAGATATTATTTCAATGATTTACGACATCGAATTGGAATCTCTTGATAGAGAAGACTTGTTCGAAGTATCAAGTATTTATAATCCTTTTACAAGTAAGGAGCTTTCAGAGATTTATACCAATATTGACACAAAAGCATTGTTCAAAGCCTTTGATGTTAATACTAAGAAGCTGGTTATCACAGATGTTGGTCAAGCTAAAAAGATCAATGAATATTTAACGGAGGAGCACCTTCGTGCATTGAAGGATTATGCAATAATGAGTATTTTCGCTTCATATCGTTCGTGTTTGCCTTCTAATTACAACAAAGCTCTCGATATGGTAAAAGAGGGTGTTTACGATAAGGAAGAAGCTGCAAAGGATTTTGTTAGAAACGTTTTATCAGATGAGTTTAGCAGTATTTATTCGGAGCGTTATTTGAATAAGAGCGTGAAGAATGATGTTGAGAAAATGATTGATGATATAAAAAATGCCGCAAAAGAGTCTATCAAAGAAAGTGACAGATTAAGTGACGACGGCAAGAAAAAGCTTATAAAAAAGCTGAACACTATGATTTCTTTAGTTGGTGATTATGACGAGGGCTACAACGGAGATTATGAAGTTATTCCTGCAAATAAAGGCGGCAGCCTCCTGCAAAATGCAGTCACGATGACTGCTTACCACTATGTTAATCAGTATAAATCGAAGCCTGAGAGAACAAAAAGCAATATGCTGACTCAAACTGTAAATGCGCAATATAACCCAAATATGAACAGTATTACTATACCGGCGGCTATTATGTCAGATTATTTTTACGATTCAGAAAAGCCGTATGCGACTAATCTTGGTTCATTGGGTTCTTGCATAGCTCATGAAATGAACCATGCTTTCGACAGTCACGGCTATATGTACGATGAAAACGGCTGTTACAATGAGAATTGGTTTAGCTCAGAGGACAAGGAAGCTTATAAAAAGGTTCAGGCTGATATTGCAGAGTACTATCATCACTATAAAGTTATGAATGTGTACAGAGTAAACGGAGAATTGACGCTTGGTGAAAATATTGCCGATCTCGGCGGTATGGAATGTCTTATGCGTATTGTTGACAGTAAGGAAGACAAACGTCTTTTGCTCGAAAGCTACGCTTTTACCGATGCTTCTCTTGACAGTGCGTCATCTGTTGTTTTCCAAATGTCAACAGATGAACATTCACCAAACGAGGCACGAGTAAATGCACTTGTATCAACCCTTGATGATTTTTACAAGGTGTACGATATATCCTCTTCGGACAGTATGTACATAGCTCCCGAAAACAGAGTAAAGGTGTGGTGATATATGATAAGATTAAAGTTGATTTTAAGAAATATTTTTCAGAAACCATTGCGTTCTGTTGCTATGATAATCGCACTTGCTGCGGCAACATTTGCAGCACTTTACTGTGTGTCGGGTCTGCACATGGCAAAAACTCAGATATTCTCATTCTTTACTGCAAGCTTTGGCAATGCGGATATGATGGTTACTAATACTTCCGGAGATGCTTTGGAGTTTGCGGACGGAGAACTTCCCGATAAATATGACTATCTTGAAATATCAATGACAAACCATAGCTTTAATGTCAGAAATAAAAAATACTACAATTATATAGATCAAATAAAAACTAATATAATTGGAGTAGATGAAGATAAATTCAAAAGCTTTAATATGATTAACGAAGACTGTGATACTAAAAACGGCGTATCTATTACTGCCGCGCTCGCAAGAGTTCTTGAAAAACAAGAGGGCGATGAGATTATCCTTTACGGACGTGACAAAAAAGAGTATTCGGTAAAAATCTCAAAGATTCTTCAAAACAAAAAATTCTTATTAAATAATACATACTGTATTATTACAACTCCCGAATTTGCAAATCAGCTTGCGTGCCGTGACGGCGGATATACAATGCTGTATATTGATACAGAGGGCGGAAATACCGATGAACTTAGAGATAGTATCATAGCAGCTCACCCTTCATATACCGCATTCGGTTTGACAGGCGATGTAGTAGAGGCTTCTGTAGGCAGTATGACAAGCGTGTATTATCTTGTGTTTGCAATTACGGTTCTAATGGTAGGATTTATCATTGTGTCCATGTCCAGAAGCGTTGTAAATGAGAGAATGGCTGTTGTTGGTATGCTTAGAAGTATCGGCGGCAGCATTAAGAATACCAGTATTATTCTGTTTGCTGAGAGTGCCGTGTATGGTCTTTTCGGAGGTATTCTTGGAAGCATATTATATCTTGTGTTCAGAGATGCTTTCTCAATGAGTATGTTTGAAGCTGCTGGCATGGAGAATGTTGAACAGTCGGACGGAATTAATTTCTTTAGCGTATCTCTAGTAATTATCGGTGTAATGGTTTTGCAGTGCATATGCTTTGCGTCTGCTATTTTAAAGGGTGCAAAAACATCTATTCGTGATATTATTTTTGGAACAAAGGATACGTCTTATGTTCCGTCTAAGGTGTTGTACATAGCAGGCGGTGCAATGCTCCTTGTTGGAGTTGTAGTTTTTGCAGCGTTTGACGGATTTGTTACAGCCGTAATTGCAGCGTTTCTTTCAGTAATTGGTTCGGTGCTTTTGTATCCGCTGATAGTTCGCCTGCTTTCAAACCTAGCCGTTGGTATCTTCGAAAAGAAGAATATGCCGATTGCAAAGCTTGCCGCTCGTGAAGCCGGCTCAAAGAAAAGCAGTATTGCGTCTGCTCAGCTTATTTTCTCGGCGGTGTCGCTTGTAATGGCAGTGATTATGCTGGCTGTTTCAGTATATAAGATGTTTAATTATGACGGACTTAATTGTGATGTTATTTACAGCAGCTTGTCTTCCTCAGGCGAAAAATACGATTATATCAGTGAAATTGACGGTGTCGTTCACGCAGAAAAAATTTACATGGCTTCAATGAAATACGATCAAATGGCATTGATTAACGGTGTACCGTCAAATCTATCTATTGTTAGCAATGAGAATTACCAGTTGTTTAATATGGGTATCAAAGATCTCCCAGATACAATAGGCGAGAACGAAGCGGTCTTTGACAAGTCACTCGCAAAAAGACAGGGTCTTAAAGTTGGAGATACTGTGGAGATAACTGTAAAACAAGACAGCTATATGCCTAAAACATTAAATCTAAAAATAAGTTCTTTGAGCAATACAGCTATGTTTGATTCATCATGTACTGCAATTATAATTAATCCTGAAACATACCGTTCAGTATTTTACGATTATCCAATGGAGATTCTGATTAAAACAGAACCGGGTAAAGCTAATGAAATAAAGACGCTTCTTATGGATACAAAGTCAGAAACGGACGCAGTTATACAGACTATAGAAGAATATAGAATGGAAACTGTTTCAAATAATTCCTCTATTACATCTATTCTCTATTCGCTCATGGTGCTGGGAATTGTCCTTGCAGTGCTTGGCACATCGAGTAATATGCTGATAAGCTTTGAACAATCGAAGAGAAAATATGCAGTGCTGTACTCTGTGGCAATGAGCAAGGAAAAGCTGAAGAAAGTGATTTTGCTCGAAACGGTGTTTATGTCTGCCGTATCAATAACGATTGCTTCTGTAATGGGCGTATACTTTTTGGAAATTATCAGCGAGGCACTGGATAGCCTGATGATGTCAGTTCCACTGTTTATAAATGTATTCTATATCATTTTGTTTGCTGTACTGATTATGCTGCTTGTTACTACAACCTGTATCAAGCCGACCCGTTCTCTTTCCAAGATGATGATATCCGAAGAAATCAAGATTAGTACAGATTAATAAAGGAGAATAATTATGAGTAATGTTATTTCCGTAAGGAATGTATATAAGGTTTTCGGAAAAGGCGAGGCTGTAGCAAACGTGTTGACAGGAGTAAATCTTGAAATTGAGAAAGGCAGTTTTGTTTCGCTTATGGGTGAATCAGGAAGCGGAAAGTCAACGCTTCTCTATTTGATAGGAGGACTTGACAGAGATTTCGAGGGTGAAATTGAGATTAACGGTATCGGAATTTCCCGACTTGACGACAACCAGCTTTCAAGAATCAGATGTAACGATATGGGCTTTGTGTTCCAATTTTACAATCTTGCGGCAAATTTGACCTTAGAGGAGAATATTCTTCTGCCGCTTGAAATGAACGGCAAAAAGATAAGTGACTACAAAGGCAAGCTGGAGGAGATTCTGGAGATTACAGGACTAAGCGATAAGAGAAAATCGTATCCCTCTCAGCTTTCCGGAGGTCAGCAGCAGCGTGCGGCAATAGCGAGAGCTGTTCTGGCTGAGCCGGATATAATTCTTGCAGACGAGCCGACAGGTAACTTGGACGCAGTATCAGGTGCGGAGGTTATGCAGCTTTTTAAGAGATTGAACGTTGAAAAGGGAATAACCATTTTACAGGTAACTCACTCTATGGAATGTGCTTCCTACAGTGACAGAATTGTAAGATTGGTGAACGGAAAAATTGCCGACACAAATCCGGACGGATTCTCTGACGGCAGTATGATGGGTTCTTCATTTTACTTTGGTAATTAATAATTTTTAACGATAGTCCACTATTACAGCAGTATTTATAAGAATAAGGTTAATACTGCTTAAATAGTGGACAGTGCTTTTGTAAAAAAATGTTTTAGTTTTAAATGTGTATAAACATTATTCGTAATTCTGTTGTCTTAATTTGTTTAATATATCCGAAAAATGATTTCTTCTAGGGAGTAAGATGTATATTGCTATTTTCGAAAAAACGAGAATTATACCTTGAATAGCTAAATTTATTGTGTTATAATGAATACGATAAATTCTGAGGAGTGATGAGAGTAAAAAAGTTATTGACTGCTATTCTTGCAGTTTCATTGATTGCTTCATATGGAGCAGTTTCTTTTCCTGCAAGTGCCGCTGAGGTTTCCGAGCCGTCCAGCGTTCAGCTTGCGGAGAATACAGAAATTGAAGCTTCCGGAGCAAATTTGACTTTTGGTGATTATGAATACTCTGTATCGGGTAACAACGCAATTATCAAAAAGTACAAGGGAAGTGAAAAGAACCTTTCCGTTCCCGATAAGATTGACGGTAAAACAGTTACCGAGATTGAGAATAATGCTTTTAAAAATTGTGATACTTTGAAAACAGTAAAGCTTCCCGACAGCATTACAACTATCAGATATAATGCTTTTTCTGAATGCGATAATTTGGAAGAGATAAATTATCCTGCCAAGCTCACATCTGTGGGCTACAATATTCTATCAAACTGTCCGAGTCTGAAAAAATCCGTTGTGCCTGAGGGAGTAAGGGAGCTTTTAACATTTTACTATGGTGCAGAGAGTATTCAGGAGGTTGTTCTTCCAAGTACACTTACAACTATAGACAGCAATGCTTTTAAAGAATGCAAAAAACTTTCTAAGATTAGTATTCCCGCAAGCGTTACCACTATCGGTGACAGTGCTTTTCAGGGCTGTTCTTCGTTAAAAGAAATTGCTTTGCCCGATAAGCTTACAAAACTAGGCGGTTACGTTTTTAAGGATTGCAAAAGTCTTGCAAAAATTAATTATCCCACAAAGCTTGCTTCCTGCGGTTGGGATGTTTTGAGCGGCTGTTCAAGCCTTGTAAAAGGTTACATCTGCTGACAGCTTATTGATTTTGAGACGTTCAGTTAATCTTGAAAACTTTACTGATGAGCAGAGTGCTCTTGCTGATGTGAACTCTGACGGAAAAATTGATTCATTAGACTCGCTTATCGTTTTAAGACGTTCTGTAGGACTTAAAGAATGATAATTTAATATCATAAATAAACAACCTCTGAGATTATCTCAGAGGTTATATTTTTCGTGTAAAAATCTTTTTTGACTCCTAAAATAAAACAGACGACAGCTATTTTAAACTGTTCGTCTGTTTTGTACGGAAATAATCGGCTATATTATAAATCAGATTACATTTCAACTTTAAGTAAATTGCTTACACCCTTTTTCTTGCATAGTGCATAGAAACCAAATGTCATAAGTGCCGCTGCAAGAAGAATCAATGTTTGAAGAAATGCAACAGGCAGGAAGTCCAGCCAAAATAGAAAACGCATCGAAACGCAAATTGCAGCTGTTATAATCATATCAAGAGCCATGTTATAGAATACATGATAATTTCCTCTGAGGGCATTAACTTCATCTTCCCATATAAGCTTTGGGTTCATTGTGTCAATATAAATACCTAAATATGTAGTAGATATAACTGAAAGAATACTCAATATTACACAATATGTAGTTAGCATAGGAGAGATACCAAAGATAATAAATGCAGTAATTATGTACACAATTAATCCGGCACCACTGATAACAATACTTACCAGTGCTTTGCTGTTAATTTGCGTCATCAAATCAACGGGCAGATATCTCATTACATCAAAGTGCCGTCCTTCTCTTGTAATAGCACTTGACGCAAGGCAGTTTAACGCAGTAAGAATTACCGATATTCCAAAAATAAGCAGGCTTGTATTGAGTACTGCCGAGGGGTCTCCTGCTTTTAGCTTCGAAACGTAGCCGCCCAGTATATCGTTTTGTTTTTGCATTACGATAAAAAGATAAATAAAGATAGGCCAAATTAGGTTTATTCCCACACAGTTGGAAAGATAGGCGGGTGTTCTCACAAGAATTAACAGTTCCTTTTTGAAGTAAGTCATCAAGTGAGAGGAGGACTTTATCTTATTTTCAAAATCGGAAATACCGCTGACAGCTTTTTCAGATTTTCCCTGACCGCCGTTAAGAGATACAACAGCCTTAAAATACAGTTTTGAAGCAGCCAGCAACACAACACCTATAGCAGCCGCATTAGCAATAATATACAATAATAATGAAACAATGCTGCCCGATACAGCAGATGTAAGCAGCGGCACATTAAAGAATATAATATCCAACACGCCAAGCATCTTTATATCGTCATTTAAAAGCTGCTCAACAAACAAATTTGTATCAAATCCGTTTGACAGGTTCAGACAAATTACAAGAACAGCAAGAATTATAATAGTTGAAAAGGCAGTCAGTTTGCTTACTCTGTCCTTGTTTTTTAGAAATTTCGAAAAGTACATAACAATCATACAAATGACTGCACAGTAGCTTATTGGTATAATCGGAAATGTAAGAACTCCGACAGCAGCCGAGATAATGCCAACTATATTCAGTCCCGGCATAGGTGCATATCCTATCAGGTATCCTACCAATGCACTCAGTACCAGAATACATTCCATAACGTTTTCGGAAAGCATAGTCGAAGCAAGCTTAGCACCAACAATCTTCATAGGTGATATCGGAAGCGGAAGCAGGTAATCAAGATCGCTTGAAAAATAGAAAACGCTCATTACAACGTTGAATCCAAACACCATAGAAAATATGGCGATGATATGCAGCAGAATTGCCAAACCTCCGTCAACCGCACCGTTGACACCCAAATTTGCCGCTGATACAAGCTCATGAGTAAGCACATAAACGATAAATCCAACAAAGAACGATACAGGAATAAAAATCAACAATACAATCAGTATCGTCATAACAGTGGCAAACACCTTGCTTTTCGTTTTCTCGTTCATAGCAGGTTCAACAGACGATGAGGTGATTTTTATAAGTTGAAGAAATACATTCATATTCGTCACCGCCTATTACTTTTTATTTGTAAGTTCAAGGAAGATGTCCTCAAGATTCTTGTCCTTGTTTTTCTTTTCGAGTTGTTCCAAAGTGCCGTCATAAAGCTTTTTGCCCTTCTTTATGATAACCACCTTATCGCAGAGCTTCTCCGCAACCTCCAAAACGTGGGTTGAAAAGAACACGCTGTTGCCTTGCTGAGTATGTTCTTTCATCATCTGCTTTAGTTCAAAGGCTGATTTTGGGTCAAGACCTGTCATAGGCTCGTCAAGAATCCAAACCTCCGGCTTGTGCAGCAGTGCGGCAATTACCATAAGCTTTTGACGCATACCGTGAGAATAGCTGAGAATCTGAGAATTAAGAGCCGCAGTAAGCTCAAAGCGTTCAGCAAGCTCTTCAATTGTCTTTTTTCTGTCATCAACTGAAACCTTATAAACGTCACCTATAAAATGCAAAAATTCAATACCCTTCAGTCGCAGGAAAATATCGGGATTATCAGGTATATATCCGATAGAAGCCTTAGCTTTAAGCGGTTCTTTCGCAACATCAAATCCGTTTACGGTGATAGTTCCTTTTTCAGGAACAAGCACACCCGACAGCAGCTTAATAGTTGTTGTCTTGCCTGAACCGTTAGGACCGATAAAGCCCACAAGCTCACCCTTTCCGACAGAAAAGCTAAGGTTATCAAGAGCTTTTACGTTACCGTTGTATGTTTTGCTTACACTTTTAAATTCAATCATCAGAACACCTCCGTGTAAATTCTGTATAAAAATACAATTCTTTTACTGATTATACTATAAATTGTTACAACAATCAATAGATTTTTATAATTTTGTACTAATTTTTAAATTTTTATAAAATGTAAACTCTTAAAATAATGAAAACAAATTGTAAAATCATTTCCGGTTTTACTATATCTGTTGAAATTAAAGAGTGAATTGTGCTATAATGTTAAAGTGTGAGAAATGCTATAGCTTTAATTATTTAAAGAATTTTTTGCTTATAATATATTAACATAAAAATAATATAAAATTTGTTAATGGAGGAAGAATAACATATGAAACAAGCCGCAAGAATCATAAAAGAGGTAAAAAAAGCTGTAATCGGTAAAGATGATATACTTATAAAGGTTATGGAGGTAATTCTTGCAGGAGGAAATATCCTGATTGAAGATATACCAGGTGTGGGAAAAACAACAATGGCACTTGCGTTTTCAAAGGCAATGCAGCTTGAATGTAAGCGAGTGCAGTTTACACCTGATGTTATGCCCTCCGATATAACAGGTTTTTCTATATATAATAAAAATACAGGCAATTTTGAATACAAAGAGGGTGCAGGCTTGTGCAATCTTCTTCTTGCAGATGAAATCAACAGAACCTCAAGTAAAACTCAGTCAGCATTGCTTGAGCTTATGGAAGAACACGCAGTTACGGTAGACGGCGTAACGCGTAAGTGTCCGAGTCCGCACATTGTTATAGCTACTCAGAATCACGTAGGTACAGCAGGTGCATTGCCTCTTCCGGAATCTCAAATGGACAGATTCACCGTAAGATTAACAATGGGATATCCAAAGCTTGAAGATGAAATTGCACTTCTAAAGGATAGGCAGGGTGTGAATCCTCTTAACAATGTTGAACCTGTTGCATCGGCGTATGATATTATTGAGATGAAACAAAAGGTTGAAAGCGTTTATCGCAACGACGAGATATTTGACTACATAGCAAGGCTGATGAAAGCTACAAGGGAGAATGATTATATAAGAATTGGCGTAAGCCCCCGTGGTGCGTTGGCACTCTCCAATATGTCGGCTGCTTCGGCATTTCTGCATAAACGTGACTATGTAATCCCTGAGGATATCAAGCAGGTGTTTGTTGATGTGTGTGCCCACCGTATCGTGATGAATCCGCAGGCGAGAATATCTGATATTTCAAGCAGTGCAGTTCTCGAAGAAATTCTCCGTCAGGTTCCCGAACCGTCTATCAGAGGTTGATTTATGGTAAAAAGCAGAATAATTTATTTTATTGGATTGATAGGGCTATTCCTTTTCTATTTATACTGCAATTCCTACGCACCGCTTGCGATATTGATTACATTCCTTGCTCTTACAGTTTTTGGCATTGTGTCCTGTGCATTTTCTTTAAATAAAATTTATCTAAGTGTAAAGCCTGTTAATAAATTCACTTCTCAGAAAAAAGACAGGCGAGCGGAGTTTTGCGTGACTATACAAAATAAATCTGTTATTCCAATATCAGCCGTGACTTTTGAGGTGGAATTTCAGGATATGTCAGATGACGCTGTATTGATAAGGCGGATAAAAACTCCGTTGGCGGCAAAGGAGAAGAAGAGCATTCATACCGTAGTCGCAACATCACACTCAGCTTTAATAGAATGTCGTGTCAAGAAGCCAAGAATATATGACGCATTCGGACTGATACATTTTAGAATTAGAAATATTTCCGATAGGGCGAAGCTTCTGATTTCTCCGATTATGTCTGAGAAAAGTTTCATTAAAAAAAGTCAAAGCAATTATATTATCGACAGCGATAAATATTCGGATACGCAAAAAGGAGATGATTCTTCTCAGGTGTTTGAGGTTCGTGAATATGTTCCGGGTGACGATATCCGCCGTATTCATTGGAGATTGAGTTCAAAGCAGGATACTCTAATTGTAAAGGAGTACAGTAAGCCGATAGACGATGATTGTATTGTAATGCTTGAAACTGGTATCGCAGACGAAGATTCAGAGGAGAGAAAACTCCGAACAGATATTATGCTTTCGGCGCTGATGAAGCTTGCTTTTGAGCTTATTGAGAATGAGCAAAATTT
The DNA here is from genome assembly GCA_902773395.1 of uncultured Ruminococcus sp. Next base: position 3,561 of record CACYEJ010000139.1, on the reverse strand, counting down.
TACTGTGTACTGGTATTCCTGTACGGCAAATCACTTGGTATCCTTTGATATAAGAACATTCGATGACGCAGCACCTATAATCGAAAAATTTCTTTCCGAAAAATTATCAACCCAAAAAAATATAACTTTTGTAATGAGTGAAGAGGAACGATTGAATAATATTGATAAAAAAATATATTATTTATATGATTCAAATTGCTGTGAAAATAATATGGCTTTTCCATACCATGATGAGAGGTATTGCTTTATAGATGTATCTAAAGCCGTTCTAACCGGCTGAATATACTCGTAGTGTTTTCTTTAATAAAAGGGTGGTGAGATTTTGAAAAAAAGAGAAAAGTCAAAAAGCTCCTTGCAGCCGTTAGATATAATTGGAATAAAGTCCAATGTTGAATATAGACTGCCAATGGTTATATTTACGCAGCTTCTTACTATGCTCACTGTTTATTTTTTGGCGAAAATAATGCTCGACAGTTTTCTCATATATAATGATTTCCCTGCTGAAATTTACAATGCAGGCTCAACAAGAGTTCAAACTTTTAATTTTACGGATGACGATATCAAGCATTTACAGTTGATATTATTTTTAGGGTGTGCTGTTATTTGTTTTGTAAACGGATTGAAAAAGCATCTTATAAAATCTGTTGTGGCTGTGTTTTCTTTGTATCTTTTGCATTTTGGTATTCATTACAAATATGTTGTAAACGGTTATTTTCATGCTATAAATAAAGCAATGTACGCAATTACAATGTGGAATAATCCTGATATCTCAGCGTCGCAGCAGTCTGTGGTTCAGTGGTATACTCCGTCCTTTGATTTGGTTGATGTAAAATTAGAGCTTGCGTATTTTATCATGTTTGTTGTATTTGGAGTATGCTTTTTGTTGGCGTATGCCTGTATTAATCATATCAATCCTATTTTGTTGACATTAATTGTTTCGGTTATTACAGCAATACCGCTAATCTGTAATACATTTGTAGGGGAAATATATCTTCTGTCTGTTGGTATAATTTGCATAATAATGTTTGTTATTCATGTACAGGGCTACAGTAATTTTGCTTCGAAAAAAATTTTTGCCGGTTTTCGAAATTCGATTAAAATCAGAGGACGTTATGTGTCGTTTTCTGCATTTCAACAGGCAACGGTATTTTTGGTATTTTCATTAATTGTGTTAGCTGCCTCGAATTATATAATTGATTTCAACAATTATAAAAGAAATACAAAGGTTGATGAATTCGGAAAGGACTTGCTGTATTCTATACAGAATTTTACAAAAACGGATAGATTCAACTCGTTCGATAACAGTTCGGCTGCTTTGAACAACGGCGACTTAAAAAACATGAATAATCTCGACTTTACTCAGGAGGTAATGTTTGAGATTAAAACAACTCCCGAAAGCTTTGTAATGCCGCTGTATCTCCGAGCGTATACGGCAGCGAATTATTCAGACGAAGCATGGACTCCTTTGAAGAAAAATGTATACAAGAATTATGATATATGGTATACATTTAGCTCTAGTAATTTCTATCCTCAGTTTTGCTCAGGCGATGCCGCAGAAAAAACAGATTCTTATCTGAATGATGTAGAGATATCTATAAATTGTGTAAATATTAATCCAAATATTTTTCTTAGTGAATATAGAATGATTACTGATAAAACTCAGGTGTTGGGCGATGCTTCGGCATTTTACGATAATGAATTCAGATTCAACTCATTTGGAGGTATGAAAAGCTATGACCAAAGAGCTGTAGTAAGAGGGGCTATTCCACCAGACAGCATCTATGCTGATATTAACAGCTTGAACGGAAATCTTGACGACTTGCTTTATCATGGCGATTTTTATTGTGAGGAAGAAAGTTCCTCTGATATTTATGACGAGAATTTGAGAGCAGAATTTAATAGCTTTAAAGAAAACGAAAAGCTGTACAGAGCTTTTGTAATGGATAACTATCGCTCTTATCCCGATGATATGGACAGCTATCTTCCAGAAACATTTGACAGTGATATACGTAATCTATATGATTCATTCTGCTACGATGAGTATTTTAGTTACTATTTAGATGAATATGACGGAACAGTTTATTCACTGTACAGCTATGAAGATAATAATCCGGATTCGGATTATAGCTATAATGAAGCAGTTGTACCTCAGTTTTATAACGCTGTTTTTGAATATATAAAGGACTATATTCATTCAAGGACAGAGTATTCTTTGTCGCCGGGAAAAAAGCCAAATGACAAGGAGCTTGTAGAATATTTTCTGAATGAAAGTCATAAGGGCTATTGCGTTCATTATGCAACTGCTGCAACTCTTATGCTAAGACGTGCCGGAATTCCCGCACGTTATGTGGAGGGTTATTTTGTCAGCGATTACGATTTGAGCATGAAAAACTCAAAGGGATATTCTGCGGTTCGTGACAGCAACGCCCATGCGTGGACAGAGGTGTACTATCCGATTATCGGTTGGCAGGTAGTAGATTTTACACCATATTACAGTGATAAAACATTCCCCGAAGAAAATAAGATGACAAGTGATGATAATAAACATAATACCGATGTTGACAGTGATATCGAAACCGATACGCAAACTGATTCTCAAACCTCTACCGATTCTGAATTGCAAACAGATACTGATACGGCAGCCGAAAGCGACACCGACACAAACGCAGATATTACCTCAACAGATACAGACGGCTCTGATATTACAGCCTCGTCAGAATCTCAGCAAGGAAACAGTGGTGTTGGCAAAGCATTGAAAGCAGCTTTAGGAGTTTTGCTTATCGTTTTCAAAGTAATCCTTACATTGGGCTTAATCGTGGGAATATGGTTTTTGATAAGGTTTATTGTGCGTAAAATTAGGTTTAAGAGATTTCATTCTGCCGATACAAGGAAAGCAGTAAAAGCGATGTATCTCCATTCACTTTTGCTGTTTAGAATAATTGGTGTTGTTCCTGAGAAGAACGAGAGCGATCAGACATTCGCAAAGCGTGCGGTAGTAAAACTGGACGATATAAAAAGCACTGATTATCAGCAATTTACACTTAATGCACTTAACGCTCGCTTTGGAAAAAATACACCGAGCAAGGAAAGCATTGAACAAATGAATATCTTCCTTGAAGAACTGTTTGTGAGCGTCTATAATTCGTGCAGCCTGTGGAAAAAGATATTTGTAAAATTTATATTGTTTTTAGGCTGATTTGTTTGCACTTCTTTTTATGAAAGTATTAATTTTTGGGTAAAAATGATATAAATTTATTTTGCAAGATTTTATAATTTGTGTAAGTGTACAAAACTATAGTATAAATATTGACTGTCTTATCAATATTGTATATAATTGATATAGGAGAAATATCCAAAAAATGTAGTGTTTTTTAAGTTTTATCTATACAGAAATAACATTTCGTTTTTAGTACAGTGTCATAAATGTAAAATGCTGTTCATACAATTTTAGACGCAGCAAGGTACTGTGCAATTATTTATACTCAAAATCTAAAAGATCTAGCATATTAAAGTTTTGATCAAACTTTTTCAAAAGTTTGCGGGTCGAGGGCAGAGCCCCGT
>CACYEJ010000138.1 GCA_902773395.1 uncultured Ruminococcus sp. | reverse complement strand
CTGTGTCGATATTTACAATGAAGGTGTCGTCGACTCTCCGTTTGGGATATGTGCGTAACCGAAGAAACCGCATAAGTACGCCATTTTCTGGCCCTTCTATTTAAGAAAATACATATCTAATCGTCATAGTTTTTCCATATTTTTTCTCAGAAATACTTTCGCGCATGGATTTAGTCCGGCAGTATACACACTTTGGGGCAAAAGTTGAAACACAGTCAACCTGTGGGCAAATGGCTTAAATTCAAAGTTTTCCGGCAATTGGAGAGCTGGTGTAAAGAACAAATGTTTGAAGAAGAAGTATAATTACAATCATCACCAATTTTAATTATTCAAGGGTAAAGGGAACCGTTGATATTTCAGAAGTTGAAGGAAATTGTGAGAATTTGAAATAGTAGTAAAGGTGAAAATGGTTTATATGAAAAAATGAAAAAAAGAGATTCTTCTAAGCTCTAAACATATTTGTCAACAGAAATCTATTAAACAAGAAATGAGAGAGATTCTTGCAAAAAAATAGAAATGAAAAGGCCGACCTGAACCGGATATCATTCTGAACTGGTCGGTCTTTACATTTGGAATTATCTATTTCTTATAGGAATATAGTTCGAGCAACAGTTTTTCTACATATGATTTGCATTCGAAAGCGGTTTCGAGGGTGACATATTTTGAATGAGCAGGAGAGTTTCGATACTTATTTCTAATGTTGGAATCAATCATGTCAACAAATCTTCCTGATGCTATTGCGGCCATTCCTTTTTCATTTAGATAATAAGATAAATAATGAACAATTATAGTAGATACTTCATCTCGGTTGTCTATGCTTTCATTCGGCTTTCCATTGTCTGAAACATCTCTATTAAGTGAAAGATTGTTAAAAAGATACCATAATCTTTCAAGAGTATGATTCGCTTTGAGGCTAATGAAACACCTAATGTGCGGCAGCCATTTATTCGTAAAACGACTTTTAGCATTTCCACTCAAGGTCATAAGCTTCTCTTTATATACCGATTCTATCTTATAACTATAATTAAATAGTGATTTAATTATCGACATATTTAACTCTAGTTCGATAATCCGCATATACGATAAGCAGAGCATTCCAGCATCTTTCAGACCATAATTATCAGAAATTGTTTGATCAAATTGCCAAGTTGCTGCTTTAAAAGCAATTTTTCCCTTATACGAGAGGACCTCATAAATCTGTTGATTACACTTAGATTTATCAATCTCTTTGAGTAATTCAGGGTAATAACGAGAAAGACTTTTTTTCCATATAACATCTATTGGAGGCGTTTCGGGGTTACTTGGTGTTGGATCAGGATATAATAATGAGTTAACAACGAGACGTTTTAAGTAATCACCTACGGCTTTGTTTCCAGATTGTGCTCCTTCAAAAATAGGACCTGCATATTCTATAGAGTTTAGAACAGCTACTTCTGGCCTACATTGTTGCTCTAAATCTAGATGAAATATTATGTCATCAAGGTGAGTATAAACCCCAAATAAGTCCTTGTTTTTATTTACACCACCTATGTATAAATATTCAAAGGCACTTACATAATCAAAATTAAAATGACCGGTTTTCTTTATTGAAGATACGATGCAATCTAAAAAATAATCCTCCATACCTACGTTCTTGACTCTTTGTATACATGAATCTATAGTGGAGTTCTTGTCTATACCGACGTAATATAGTTCTTCTGCATGTTCAAGCTCTTGATAAATACTTGCCAACTCCAGAACAACATATTTGAGGTATTGTTTTTGAAAAAAATTATTGACGGGCTCATCAAAATTCAACGGGCGCCGTATCCTTTTTCCTGACCGAAGGAAATGTATACGAGCTAAGACATAGCAAAACTGAGTGATTGTCCTATTCTCCTCTATAAAACGGTTAACGGAATCAAAATCATCAAGATATGCTAAGCTCATAAAGTATAATTCTTTTTCAAACTGATTTTTTGTTTTTGAATCAGAAAGAAGCAGAATTACACGTTTATATTCTTTCAATAGAAACAAAAGCATTGCTTCCATTTCTCTTGCATTGGTAGTATGAGAATAATAGAGAGCACCAACTATTTTCATTGCTTCAATATAGTCAACATTATGTATTGCGTTTTCAAACTCCGATAGTAAAGCCTCTTTTCTATGATTTGCCATCAATCACCTCATAGTTGTAGATATTAATTCAAAAACAAAAATGGATCACATTTCTTCTATAAAAAATAAGCATATTACCAACATAACATACAGTGCTCGGGTAGTAAAGATTCAGTAAATAGTAATAGAAGGTATAAGTAGCAGGAAAAGATATAAAAGAAACAGTAGAGGAAGATATAAATGCTTTTGTTTTTATGGAGATAACGGGTGAAGAATGATATGATATTAACAATGAGTATAGTTAATAATTGAGAATATGGGTTACAGATTAAGGAGAGAATCAATGCCTAACAGCCAAAACACTTATGAGTTTATCACTTCAAAAATATCCGCTTTAAAAGATGCGTATGTATCTTTGAGGAATAAATCTGATGACTACGTTTTTTCTGCGCTTGCCGTTAAATCTAATTATTATAAAAATCCTGCTTTAGTTTTAAATGAGAGTGATTTCGAGGATTTCATCGTTGATGGGCAATACGATGGTGGGGCAGATGTTCTGTTAAGTGATCCGAATAGTGAAGCATCAGACATGGTTATTGGTCAGTCAAAATATTATCAGTCAATCACTTTTGATGAAGTTTTTAATGCTTTAACTAAAATGGCTTCTTTCTATAAAGATATGATACAAGGCCATTTTGAACAGGTTAATGAGAAGGTTCAATCTCGTTTCCTTACGCTATATTCCGATGTTGGAGAGGAATCGAAAGTACATTTTGTTTTTTATACTAGTGCGCCAAAAAATAGAATACAGATTGCAAGATTAGAGAAGAAATTTAAGGACTTATTTACAAGTTATACTAACTTTGAACTGCATATTTATTTTGGCGCTGATATTATTGAGGAGATTAAAGAATCCGAATCAAGACGGCCTTCTGTTGAGTCTGGCAAACTATTTATTGATGAGGCAAATAATTATCTGTTTTATGGTGAAACCGCTGCTTTTGTAAATGTTTCTGCTTTTTCGATAAAAACATTGTATGCTCAACACAGTACTAATTTGTTATCACGAAATCTCAGGTATCATGTTTCTGGAAGACATATAGATAAGGCAATAGACGACACAATCACAAACAGTCCAGAGACATTTTGGTTAAAGAATAATGGTATAACTATCTTATGTGATGAATTCGATATTGACGGTAGGGAAGTAAAACTTAAAAATTTCTCTATAGTAAATGGTGGCCAAACCACGTATATGATTCACAGAAGTAAACATGTTTCAGAAACTGAGGATTTTTATGTGCCGTGTAAAATCATCGAGATATGTGGGAATAACGAAGATGAAAAAAACATATTTAGTCTCGAAATAGCAAAAGCAACAAACTCACAAAAAGCAATAAAACCAATTGATTTAAGATCAAATGCGCCCGAACAAGTTAGATTTAGCCAAACAATGAGAACGGCAGGTGTTTT
>CACYEJ010000137.1 GCA_902773395.1 uncultured Ruminococcus sp. | reverse complement strand
TTTAATTAATTCAATTGAAAGTTACATTAGAGAGCATATCAAATCTGATTGGGCTGTGAGTTTGGAATTGATAAGCACAAAAGAAGCTGTATCCTTTTATTCGAAAAATGGCTTTGAGGAAAGACCGTGTGACTGGGACGAACCGGGAATGTTTAAAATGATTAGGTAATTATAAGGAGCAAAATAAGAAAAGTATAAAGAGGATTCTGTGATAAGTTCTTAATTGTTATACGCAATCATAATAAAAAAACTTAGAAATGATTGACATATCGAAAAGGTCATGATAAGATATTATTGTAGATATTCATCAATAAACTAACGATGAACATAAAGCCTATATACAATTGTAGTTTTGTTAAAAATATAAATAACTGTACATACTACATTTTACAAAAGGAGTCCAATTTATGATTTTCACAAGAGGTATGCGAGATAAAATCGCAAAATACGCAGATCCAACAGGCGAGATAGTTGTAGATATGTCTATTAATGGTAAGTCGGTATACGATTTTTGCTGTTTCGGAGTCGATAAATCCGAAAAACTTTCAGATGATAGATACATGATTTTTTATAATCAGACATCTTCACCACAAGGGGAGATAAGATATAAAGCTGGAAGTAACTCTGCTTCTTTCACAATACGCCTTGCAAGCCTGCCTAATAATATTGACAAATTGGTATTTACAGCAAGCATTGATGGCAACGGTATTATGGGAGATATACTGCAGCATAAATTGAGTATTTCTCAAAATGGCACAGAGAAAATTACTATTGATCTTAAGGGCAGTGATTTTAAACAGGAAAAAGCAATTATCTCTGTAGAGATGTATCGCAAGGAAGAGTGGAGAATAAATGCGATTGCAAGCGGATTTAACGGGGGCCTTCCTGTATTGTTGAGGAAGTACGGAGGAGAAGAATATTCTCCGTCTGCCCCTCAACCGGCACCCACACCCAATGTTGGTATATCACCTCGACCGGTATCTGCACCAAATATTGGTTTGCCTTCGCAGCCGGTATCCACACCGAGTTTTGGTACACAATCTCAACCAGTTTCTACACCGAATTTTGGTATGTCGCCACAACCTATACCTACACCAAATATTGGTATACCACAGCAACCTATACCTACACCAAATTTTGGTACAGTACCGCAACCGATACCCACACCGAATTTTGGTACACAATCTCAACCAGTTTCTACACCAAATATTGGTATACCACAGCAACCTATACCTACACCAAATTTTGGTACAGTACCACAGCCAGTACCCGCACCAAATTTTGGTATGCCACAGCAACCGATGTCCACACCTCACATGAATACCAATATTCAGCCTAATTTTCCTAATCAATCTCAAGGCACACGCCGTGGGGTAGTTCTTCGAAAAAATGAAGAGGAGCTGAAACAGGAGCTTATGGGCAAGATTAGTTTGTCAAAAGATAAAGTAAATCTTGAGAAGCATGTTGTCAACCTTACAAAGTGTGTAGTTGATCTTAGTAAGAAGAACGGTGTCGATTTAGGTTCGACGAGAGCAAAAGTTGTTGTTGTGTTGGATTACAGCGGTTCGATGAGTTCACTTTACTCAAATGGAACAGTTCAGCGTACATTAAACAGACTTGTTCCACTGGGATTGACTTTTGATGATAATGGAACTATTGATGTGTTTTTGTTTAGTAATTCATACAAAAAGCTGAACGATCTCAATCTTTTAAATTACGAAAATTATGTTAATACCGTTGCACGCAGTTCATCAATGAGCATGGGAGGAACGAATTATGCTCCTGTACTGAGAGCAATTATTGAGGGTGACACAAAGCAAAGCGGATTCCTTTTCCTTAAATCGGAATATGTATCTCCAATAGTGGATAACGGAGATCCAACATTTATCCTGTTTATAACTGACGGTGCAAACGCAGACTGTAATGCTACTGATAATGTAATCAGAAGAGCATCGTCTATGAATGTGTTTATTCAGTTTATAGGAATTGGCGGAGAACAATTTAATTATCTGCAAAAGCTTGATGACCTTCCAGGACGTGTGAGAGATAACACAGGTTTTTCAAAGATGAAGTCGCTTGACAATGCCTCGGATCAAGAGCTTTATACAAATGTATTAGAACAGTTTTCAAAGTGGCTCAGGGGACTACAGTGATAAACAACTTGTAAATTTAAAAATAGGATTATAATATACTATAAATCTAAAAGATTTAGTATATTAAACTTTTAGTCAAACTTTTTCAAGAGCTTTTGGGCGACAAAACACCTCCAATCAGTCAAACCGCCAGACGAAAACTGATTGTCAGGTGTTCCTAATGCAGAGCCCCGTTGCCGACGCAAGAAATCAGTTTAGAAAAATAAACACCCCTCGTCGAAACTGAAAAAATTTTATATCTTAATAGAAGAAACAAATCTTTCTGTTAAAGCTAAAATAGGCAAGAGCTTGCGAATAGTCGGTCTGATAAAAATGCTAAATCTTAATCGCTTGTGAGTATAATAATAGCTAAAGTCGAGTAGGTAATTTTCCTGCTCGGCTGTTGTTTATGTTTAGATTCTGTTTTTTATGCTATCTTTCAGCATTTGAGCATACTTTTGTGGTTCCATTGCTTGAAAACTGCAATGACCGTAGTTCTCTATATCCTTGTATTGTGCATTCGGGTATGCTTTAATAAGGCGTTTTTTTGATTTGCGTGCCGGTTCTTCTGCTGCAAAAAAGAACATAAAGCTTTTTTGCTCATCATCAGTGAAATCAGGAAGATCACATTTATAGCAAATGTTGACAAGATTCTCTACGGTTTTTTGGGAGAAATGACGTCGCTCTTTCACCATAGAATCAATTAAACCGCTGTATTGTTCGATTTTATCCTTTACAGCAAATTTCAGGAAAGGATTGTTAGACAGGTCTTCTTTTGCTTTGACAGGATCTCAAAAATGAAAAAACAGAAAAGAAGGTTGAGTATCTTGAACTTATATATGACTTGATCTTTGTGTATATGATAGGAAGAAATAATCATCTGCTTCATGCAGTTGAAAACGGTTTTGTTACAGCAGACACATTTATGACATATGTGCTATGAACATTAGCTATTATTCAAATATGGAATTTTACGACATTCTATATTAATATGTTTGGACGAAATAGTGTGAGAGACCATGTTTTCTTATTTGTGAACATGTACCTAATGTACTATATTGGGCAGAGCACACGTAATGATTGGCAGGCTTTTCAAACACAATATCATATTGCCTGGGGCTTGATATTGGTAAACATCGGGCTGCAATATTGTATTGAACTGCGTAATCACAAGGAGAAATGTTGGAACAGAGATATTATTCTCCGAATGGCTGTAACTTTGTTCATAGAATCAGCACTTGTTTTTGTTGCTGCTATTCCAAATAAAAATCTTGGAATAATTTTTTCGATATTTGCAATTCTCAGCGGAATAATTCTCACTGCCATTTCTCGCAGCAAAAGTTCGGGTGGAAAGATAGATTTTATGCACTTAACAGAACGAGCTATGCTATTTGTTGTGTTTACCTTTGGAGAGATGATCATAGCCGTTGCTTCGTATTTTACGTTAGATGGAACAATAGATATCAACACTGTCTACTTCTCTCTAATGGCATTCCTTATTGTAGTTGGTATGTTTCTAAGCTATGGCTTTATTTATGATCATTTGATTGACAGAGAAGGAGAATATGATGGTATGTTGTATATGGCACTACATATATTTATCATATTCTTCATGAATAATATAACAGCCTCTCTTGAGTATATGCGAGAGGAGAATATAAATCTGTTGCCGAAGATACTTTTTCTTGTTATCTCAATTGTTGGATATTTCGCATTTTTGTTTTCTCTTAACAGCTATATAAAAAGCTGCAACAGACCTAAAAAATCAATACTTGCTGCAATGTTTGTAATGACCGCTGTTTTTACTGTATTGATGATAGTTCTGCGTGAGGTGATGGCTTTAAACATTATGATTACTCTTGTCTACGTGTTTGGGCTGTTTTGCGTACTGTATTTTTCAAACATTGATGAGAGAGATAACAGATCTCAAACTCAACAATAAATGTAATATATCAGTCGTATGCAGTTTGAGTTTTCCAAAAGCTTATTCGCTTGAATAATAAAACAATCGTATTCTTCATTAAGAATAACTGTATCAACTGAATTTTTGTTGAAGTATTTGTCTTCATAACTATATTGAAATAATAAAAAATCAGATATCAAACAGACTGAACTTCTGTTTGTATGTTTATTTAAACTGTGCATAAATATGTCCACTTTGGGCATCTAAAACGAGGTGATATTATGGAAGCAAATAATCTTGATTTTATGATAAAATATCTTCTCTCAGAGAGAGATGACTTTGGTAATGTGGCTGTTCCAGATGATGACAGCGATAAATTCAGGCTTTACCGCAGCCTTGTTAATTTACGCCCTGCTTGGGAAGTTGACGAAAGCTTTCTGCAAGCAGAGGACGAATTTCTAACAGAACTTACGGCAAGCAGAGGTATAACTGATATTGCCGACTTAACTCCTGTAGAGGACGGTCTATATCTTTGGCAAGGTGATATAACAACGCTAAAATGTGGGGCTATAGTCAACGCTGCTAATTCTGGAATGACAGGCTGCTATCAGCCATGTCACAACTGTATTGACAACCTCATACACACCCTTGCTGGAGTAAGACTGCGATATAAATGCAGTGAGATAATACATGAACAAGGTCACGAAGAGCCAACAGGCAAGGCAAAGATAACGCTGGCATATAATTTGCCTTGCGAATATGTGATACACACCGTTGGACCGATAGTGCAGGGCAGTCTCACAAGTGAGCATTGCAGTTTGCTCGAAAGCTCGTACAGAAGCTGTCTTGAAACTGCTGTGCAAAATGGTATTGACAGCATAGCTTTCTGTTGCATATCTACTGGTGTTTTCAGATTTCCAAAGCCGGAAGCTGCTAAGATTGCTGTGGAAACAGTTAAAAATTTTCGCAAAGAGCACAAAATAAAAGTGATATTCAATGTTTTCGGAGATGATGACTATGAAATTTACAAAGAGTTACTTGGCTGATATTGAGCGTTTGAAAAATGAGATACAAACTGCCGATGCTATTGTAATTGGAGCAGGTGCAGGGCTTTCAACAGCTGCTGGATTTGTATATTCGGGAGATCGCTTACAGAAGTATTTTTCCGATTTTGTTGAGAAATACGGTTTTCACGATATGTATTCAGGCGGTTTTTATCCGTTTCCAACGCTTGAAGAACACTGGGCATATTGGTCACGCTACATATATATAAATAGATATATGGATGTTGATAATGGCACTTACAAGAAGCTTTTTGAGATAATGAAAGAAAAGAATTATTTTGTTATTACAACGAATGTTGATCATCAATTTCAAAAAGCAGGCTTTGACAAAGAGCGTATCTTCTATACGCAAGGTGATTACGGACTCTTCCAATGCAGTGAACCTTGTCATAAAAAGACCTACGATAACGAAGATATAATCAGAGCTATGTTCGAGCGTCAGAAAGATATGAGTATTCCAACAGAGTTAATACCATATTGTCCGGTATGTGGCAAACCAATGAGTATGAACCTTCGTGCAGACGATACCTTTGTTGAGGATGAAGGCTGGCACAACGCAGCAGAGCGATATAATAATTTTCTACAATTATATGACGGAAAACATATCTTATTCCTGGAGCTTGGTGTTGGAATGAACACACCTGCTATTATTAAGTATCGTTTTTGGCAAATGACCTACCAAAATCCAAATGCAGTTTATGCTTGCCTGAATTATGGAGAGGTGTATGCTCCAGATGAGATAAAAGATCAAAGCATTTTAGTCGATGAGGATATTCGAGATGTGTTTATGAAAATAAGCGATTGATAGATAATGGATAGCTTAAAATACATTATTTGTATTAAAATGTTTCATTTAGAAATAAAATCTGAAAAAACGTGAAAAGGGTATTGACAGAACTGTATTCACTGTGTATAATGTTCATATACAGTGAATCGAAGGAGAGAATCTTATGGTTCAGGAAGAACAATTGAAATCCTTAAAAAATGGCTATATAAGCGAAGAAAATATTAAACACCCCCGAAAAATCGTAAAAAAATAAACTCTATTGGGAGTTAGTCTAGCGAAACAGCGTTTAGCACAGTTAATGCACGTTCGTCCGGTGTTACCGGTACACTAGGCTTTGTCGGCTGATTTTGCAAAAAGCGATGCTATAACCGCAAACACAAGTGCAGCTGTAATTCCGGCTGCCGCAGCGGTTATAGCACCGGTGAACACACCAAGAAAGCCTGTTAAATTGACTGCCTTTTTGACACCCTGCGAAAT
>CACYEJ010000136.1 GCA_902773395.1 uncultured Ruminococcus sp. | reverse complement strand
TTCCGTTTTAAAGAAAAACAGGCAAGAGCTTGCGAATTGCCGGTCTGAGAAAGATAAGTGCTAAATCTTAACGCTTTCGAGTATATATCAAACGTCATTTAGATAATTCCTATAAGCTGATAATCATAAATATACTGTCGGCTCAAAAATCAACTCCTAATTCCTCACTCCAAACTCCTAACTAACGTCAAAATTTCCCCCTAAGATATCCAAAACAAGCAAGAATTCGGATAACTGCAACCCTCACAAAATAAAAAAGCGGAAGCCCAAAACTCCCACTTTAACATTTCAAATATAATAATCAGTCGATTTCAACCATAACTTTGCTGTTGGTTCTAACAGCCGCTGCTCTGGCAACAGTTCTGATTGCTTTTGCAATTCTACCCTGCTTACCGATAATTCTTCCCATGTCCTCTTCATCAACATGAAGATGATAAACTACGGTGCCGTCCTCGTTCGGTGCATCTGCATCAACGCTAACTGCCTCAGGTTTCTCTACAAGGCCTTTTGCAATGGTTATAAGTAACTCTTCCATTAGAATGTTCCTTTCCTATATCGAATTATTTGACGGGTCTATTGCAATTCGACTGCACACCGCAGAATCTCGGTGTACAGTCATACTTAAATCGAAGCTAATCAGTCGATAACATTTGCTTTCTTGAGCAATGCCTTTACTGTGTCTGTAGGCTGCGCACCGTTGCCGATCCACTTCTTAGCCTTCTCAGCGTCAACCTTAAGCTCAACAGGATTCGAGATAGGATTGTAGTAGCCGATCTCTTCAATAAAACGGCCGTCTCTCGGATATCTGCTGTCTGCAACTACAATACGATAGAACGGAGCCTTCTTGGCACCCATACGACGAAGTCTAATCTTTACCATTTCTTTTCACCTCCACCACAAAGGGTTCTATTTCTACCAATAAATTATTGGATTGAAAGCTTAATTCATAGGTCCGCCTAGTCCGGGCAGCCTCTTGTACTTTTTCTTGCCCTTCTTGCCTGTAACCTTTTTAATCATTTTCTGCATCTGCTCAAGCTGCTTTAACAGACGATTGACGTCCTCAACCTTCATACCTGAGCCGGCAGCAATTCTTCTTTTTCTCGACGGATTAATCAGCGACGGCTTCGCTCTCTCCGCCGGCGTCATCGAAAGGATAATCGCCTCTACCCTGTCAAGTGCCCTGTCGTCAATGTCAACATCTTTGAGCTGATTCTCCATACCGGGCAATCTTGAAAGTATTCCCTTTATCGGACCCATTTTCTTAATCTGCTGGAACTGGTCAAGAAGGTCGTTGAAATCAAGCTGGCTCTTCGTTAGCTTCTCAGCCATTTCCTGAGCCTTTTTCTTGTCCATTTTCTCCTCAGCCTCTTCAATGAGCGTGAGCATGTCGCCCATTCCCAAAATACGTGAAGCCATTCTGTCCGGGTGGAAAATCTCAAGGTCATCGAGCTTCTCACCTGTACCGGCGTACTTAATCGGCTTACCGGTAATCGCCTTTACGCTCAACGCAGCACCGCCTCTGGTGTCGCCGTCAAGCTTCGTAAGAACAACGCCCGTAATATCGAGCAGCTCATTAAACGACTTTGCAACGTTCACAGCGTCCTGACCTGTCATCGAGTCAACCACAAGCAGAATCTCCTGCGGCTCTACCTCGTTCTTAATCTTTTTGAGCTCGCCCATAAGCTCCTCGTCAATGTGGAGTCTGCCGGCTGTATCGAGAAGAACAATATCGTTGCCGTGATCTCTGGCATATTTAACAGCTTCCTTCGCCGTCTTTACAGGGTTCTGAGTGCCCTGCTCAAACACGGGAATATCAGCCTGCTTTGATACTACTTTAAGCTGTTCAATAGCAGCCGGTCTGTAAATATCGCACGCAACGTTAAGCGGTCTGTGCCCTTGTTTTTTGAGCATCTTAGCAATTTTTGCGGTATGGGTAGTTTTACCTGAGCCTTGCAAACCGCACATCATAATCACGCAGGGGGGCTTTTTCGGGAAATTAAGTCTTACCTCTTCGCCGCCCATAAGCTCTGTAAGCTCCTCGTTTACGATCTTAATGACCATCTGAGCCGGAGTCAAACTCTCCATAACGTCCGAGCCAACTGCACGTTCGGTGATCTTAGCCGTAAAATCCTTAGCCACCTTGTAGTTTACATCTGCTTCGAGCAAAGCCAATCTGACCTCACGCATAGCTTCCTTAACATCGGCTTCGGTTAGTTTACCTTTATTTTTCAAGCGTTTAAACGCATTGCCAAGCTTTTCGGAAAGTCCTTCAAAAGCCACAGATCCTCACCTCTTATATATCGTAAAAATACGGAATTATTATACTCACGCTCCAAAAGATTTACTGTTTAAATTTAAAGTTATGAAATCCGGTAAATCTCTTAGATAATTAAAAACTTTTTTTAAGCACCTCGGCACATTCCAGGATTTTGGCAGCACGAGTGCGTACCAACTCATCATTCTCAGCAAGTTGTTCAATCTCAGCAGCATTCTGCCTGATAGCGTCAATCTCGTCCACCATAGACTGAAATCTTGCGGCAAGACCGAGCTTGCTTTCCATATCGAGCAAGGCGTACTCGCTTCTCTTCAAAGAATCCCTCACACCCTGACGGCTAATTCCCAACTGAGCCGCAACCTCGCTGAGCGACAAATCATCGTTATAGTAAAGCTCCACTGCAAGCTGCTGTTTTTCGGAAAGGATCTCTCCGTACCAATCGAACAAATACGCAATCTTCAAATTTTTCTCCGTAGAAATCACCGTCCGTTTACTGTAAAGCGATTTACTTTACAGAGGGTATTATACACCATTTCCCCGCACTTGTCAACAGTTTTTTTAATTTTAATTTTATTTTTATAAACTTAAACTCCCTATACTCAAAGCAGTATACCAACAAATAAAAATATAAATGTTCCACCATAACTAATAAAAATAACACTCACAAGACCAGATTCAAATTAAATCTAATTCTTGTGAGCTGTTTTTTTATGCTTTCAAACCTGTTAAAGCTTCAAATTCTGAAACGGTTACGTTGTATCGTCCGGCTGCTTCTGCCAATGTTAAAATGCCGTCTTTTACAAGGCTGACAAGAATTTCGAGAATACCTTTTTGTATACCTATTGCTTCGCCTTTTTGTATACCTATTGCTTCACCCATTGCCTTGCCTTCTTCGAGCGTCTGATTACGAACTTTTTCCTCATTGTATTCTGTAATA
>CACYEJ010000135.1 GCA_902773395.1 uncultured Ruminococcus sp. | reverse complement strand
GTGGAAAAGGACCCGCTGTTCACAGTCTCAGAGTACAGGCTGACCGTGTCAAGTATCACAATTATATGAAACAGGTTTGCGAAAATCAAGAAAACCTGTATGTGAAACAGGGAGAGATATCTGAAATCATTTGCGATAATGGAAGAATAATCGGTGTCAGAACCTCACTCGGTGCTGAGTATTCAGTAAAAGCAGTCATAATCGCGACAGGTACTTACCTTAAAGGAAAGATTCATATTGGTGAATCTTCATATGAAAGCGGACCTGATTCCGCTCTTCCCAGCCGTGGATTATCGGCGAGCCTGATAGAAAACGGAGTTGAATTGCGCCGTTTCAAGACCGGAACACCTTGCCGTGTTCACAAGAGAAGCATTGATTTTGATGCAATGGAGCAGCAGGACGGCGACGATAAAATAGTACCTTTCAGTTTTGATACACCTACCGATGGACTTGAAAATCAGGTAAGCTGCTATATAACATATACAAATAGTAATACTCATAAAGTGATACTGGACAACCTCGGAAGATCCCCTTTATACAGTGGCAGAATAGAGGGAGTGGGACCCCGATACTGTCCGTCAATCGAGGACAAGGTAGTCAGATTTTCTGATAAACCAAGACATCAGTTGTTCGTTGAGCCAATGGGATTATCAACAGAAGAGTACTATTTGCAGGGAATGTCATCATCGCTGCCGGAGGACGTACAGCTTGAATTTCTGAGGACGATAAAGGGACTCGAAAAAGTAGAGATAATGAGACCGGCATACGCGATTGAGTATGACTGCTGCGATCCGCTACAGCTCAGCCCAACACTTGAATTCAAACAGATAAGCGGACTATATGGTGCCGGTCAGTTCAATGGAAGCTCAGGCTACGAAGAAGCAGCTGCACAAGGGCTTGTTGCAGGAATAAATGCAGCACTGAAGATAAACAGAAAAGAGCCATTGATTCTTTCTCGTGCTAATTCCTATATTGGTACTCTTGTTGATGATCTTGTAACTAAGGGCTGTTCCGACCCATATAGAATGATGACGTCCCGAAGCGAATACAGGCTTATTCTCAGGCAGGACAACGCTGATCAACGCCTTATGCCAATTGGACATAAAATTGGTCTGATAAGTGACGACAGACTTGAAAAGCTTAACGTGAAAATTGCTATGACTGAGACCGAAATTAAGCGCGTGTGCTCTACTTCTTTGTCGCCTACTAAGGAATTGAATGATTTTCTTGAAAGTAAGGGAACTGCACCTCTGAAGAGTGGCTGTAAGATTGCAGATCTGATCAGACGTCCACAGTTGAATTATAACGATATTGCTCCGTTTGATGTTGATCGTCCGAGCCTTCCTGATGATGTTTGTGAGCAGGTAGAACTTCAAATTAAGTATGCTGGATATATTGAAAAACAACTAGATCAGATCGAGCAAATGAAAAAACTTGAGGAGAAAACCCTTCCTCTGAATACTGATTATTCTCAGGTCTATGGACTTCGACTTGAGGCTGCTGAGAAGCTTAACAAGATTCAGCCTCATTCAATTGGTCAGGCTTCCCGTATCTCAGGAGTTTCTCCGGCTGATATTTCGATGCTTGTTGTATGGCTTCATAAGGAAAAGGGGTGCTGATATGCTGCCTGGTTTTGAATTATCTTGCTCTGAGTTTGAGCGCTATGATATTGTTCTTGACAAGGAAAAGTATGAGAAGCTTGATATTTATGCTGATTTTCTCGTAGAGTACAATAACAAAGTGAATCTGACTGCACTTACCGAGCCAAGAGACATACTTGTAAAGCATTTCATAGATAGTGCGGCTGTTCTGAATTACGTTGATTTTTCCGAAAATTCGACAATTATTGATGTCGGTACAGGTGCGGGATTTCCTTCTGTACCCCTGAAAATATTTCGACCTGATCTTAAATTGACACTTCTTGATAGTCTTGATAAGAGAATCACTTTTCTTAAACTGCTCTGTGATAAACTTGAAATTGAAGCTGAGTTTGTTCACGGTAGAGCGGAAGACATTGCAAAATTGCCTGAATATCGCGAAAAATTTGATTATTCATGTGCGAGAGCCGTTGCAAATCTTTCCGTTTTATCTGAATACTGTATACCGTTCGTAAAGCCTGGAGGCAGTTTTATTTCATTAAAAGGACCAAATGTAGATGTCGAAACGGCTAAATCTGCCATTTCTATTCTTGGC
Organism: uncultured Ruminococcus sp.; assembly: GCA_902773395.1. The sequence continues at coordinate 1,289 of CACYEJ010000135.1, read as the reverse complement.
GGTAAGATCGTCAATATTACTGATTATCTCATTGACGGTGACGGAAGGAGACTTATTGAAATAAAGAAAAAATCGCAGACTCCGTCAAAATATCCGCGCAACAGCGCTCAGATCAAAAAGAGATCTCTTTGATTTTATACTAAAACCTAGAATTATCCGCTGAAATGACGAATTTCAGCGGATTTTTTGTTTGGACTATATTTCCCGGAAGTGCTATTATTAGTTCACAGAGCATAGCTCGAGTAGTTTTTGAGGTGATATTATGCCGGTTTTTTTGAATATTTCAAAGGAAAAGTTTGTAAACAAAGTGGTTGAGATAGATATAGAGAGAATTATTCCGAATCCGAATCAGCCGAGGACTGGATTTTCTGAGCAGGAATTGGTTTCTTTGTCCGAATCTATAGCTCAGAATGGTATACTTCAGCCGCTTTCTGTACGCAGAGCAGGGGATAAATATGAGCTTATCGCAGGTGAACGCCGTCTCAGAGCCGCTAAATTATGCGGTTTTCAACGTGTTCCGTGCATCATTCACGATATGAGCGAGCGAGATTCCGCAATTCTTGCTCTTGTTGAGAATATCCAGCGTCAGGATCTTTCTTTTTTTGATGAAGCTGCGGCTATTGAAAAGCTTATAACCTACTACGGCCTTACTCAGGAGGAAGCTGCCGGGAAGCTCGGAAAAGCACAGAGCACTATCGCTAATAAGCTTCGTCTTCTCCGGCTTACTTCTGATGAACGTAGTCTGATAACTCAGTTTAGTCTGACTGAGCGGCATTCACGCGCTCTTCTGAAGCTTGCAAGTCCTGAGGAGCGTATAATTGTTCTTGAGAAGGTTATCAACAATAAGCTTAACGTTGAGAAAACTGAAAAGCTGGTCGAAGATTACATAGGTAAGGTTAAAGAGAAGCAGAGCTATAAGAAGCGTGCAAGGGTATTTCAGAATGTCAAGATATTCGTTAATTCTATAAATAAAGCAGTCGAGACTATGCAGGCAGCTGGCATCCTCGCTGACTCTCGCAAGATACAGAGCGAGGATTACATTGAATATCGTGTACGTATACCAATACAGAAGAAGTAAAAATGTTCCACATGAAACATTTTTTAGTATGTTCCGCGTGAAAATCGTCTGATTTGTTCCACGTGGAACATTTTTGTGCCTTTTTTTCTTCAAAAAAGCCCTTGCAAGTATTTACATCCACTCACAAAAGTGCTATAATATATGTATATCACTTAGAGAGGAAGATTTTATGGGTAAGATAATCGCCGTCGCTAATCAGAAAGGCGGTGTC
>CACYEJ010000134.1 GCA_902773395.1 uncultured Ruminococcus sp. | reverse complement strand
TTTTTATGCACATACTCATAATATGGCATTCCTGTTATACATTCTATAACATAGCCTGCCAAAGCCGCTCCCCAGTTGCTGTATGCAGTAATTGTTCCGGGAGCACACATCTGTATAGGCTGATATTTTCCAAGATATTCGCCTAAATCCATTATTTTATTTTTATTATCGGTTTCAATATTCTCATCGAATGACGGAAAACCGGCGTTATGATTCATGAGATTCAGCATTGTTATCGGTTCATCGTATCTGAGATTTTTCAAAAAGTTATTGGGAAGATATTCTCTGATATCCTCATTGAGGTCAAGCTCTCCTCTTTCGCTAAGCTGCATTGCGCTTACCCATACAAGAAGCTTAGATACAGAACCCCATTCGATTACGGTATCCTCGTTAATCTCTGTTTTTGCAGCCTTATCTGCGTATCCGAAATACCCCTCGAAAATGATTCCATTATTATCGAAAACGGCTGTTGCCATTCCGGCAGATGTACTTTCGTTTTCGGAAAAGAATTTCTGTATCTCTTCTCCGATTTCATCTTTTGAGATTCCTGAGGGCAGAAGAGAGTTATCGCTGTCTTTGGTTTCGGCATTTGCCGCAAGGGGAATTTGTGAAAATGACAATGTGCTTATTGACAGAAGTATACATAAGAATAAATAAAATCTATTTTGAAAATTTGTTTTCATAAAGCTGCCTCTTTCAAGATTTTTCTGTTTTCGATGATTGTATTATATCAGAAAAAAATTCCTTTTGTTGTCAAATGTTGTGAATGACTGTTTTTTGTGGTGAATTGACTTTTATTATAAATTTGTTATATCCGCCAAGTGTTGAAATTGTTAATAACACTTGAAATTTCAGATTTTAAATGTTATAATTTATTTCAAATTTTTTTCTTAAAATCTGTAACGAAATCCATTTTTATCCGTCTAATAAATGTAAACAAACAGCGAGGAGGTGAACTGCACGGATCTTGAAAAGTTATATGTAACATATTATATGAAGGTTTATTCATATGTCATGACGATAGTGAAAAACTCCAACATGGCAGAAGAGCTAACTCAGCAAACTTTCTATAAAGCACTCACCAGCAAAGAAAAATTCAAGGGTTATTCCAAAGAATTCACCTGGCTTTGTGCAATTGCAAAGAATCTCGCTTATGATGAACTTCGCAAAAACTCAAAACAATCAGAATTTCCTAACGACGCATTCTCAACCACAGATAATTTTGAGTCAATGCTTGAAGACCATGACACCACGCTAAAAATCCACATGATGCTGCACAACCTGGAGGAGCCTTATAAGGAGGTTTTTCAACTGAGAATTTTTGGTGAACTGTCATTTCGTGACATTGGAAAGATCTTCGGAAAATCCGAAAACTGGGCACGTATTACATATCACCGTGCAAAACTGAAATTACAGGAAAAAATGGGGGAATCGAATAATGAATAACAAAATTGATTGTGATGTTGTTAAAGATATCTTGCCGCTTTACGTTGACAATGTGTGCAGTCCGTCAAGCAGCTCGCTTGTAATCGAACACCTTACGGATTGCGAAGAATGCCGCACTCTCGAACAGCGTTTACGCAGCAGCAATATTGAAAATGCAGTCAGTGTCGAGGTGTACGATGTTCTGTCGCATCACAAGAAAAAACAACGCAATGCCGCTTGGAAGGCAGGTGCGATAATTGCAGAAATCTTTCTTGTGCCTGTTGTAATTCTAACTATCGTTGTTGCGGCAGGACAAGCTGATTTTGGAGAGTTAATGGTGGTTATGGCGTCAATGTTGTTTGCTGCATCTTTTACAGTAGTACCTCTAATGTCTAAGAAGAATCGGTTTGCACGAAGCATTCTATTTGGAACAGCGTCAATACTGCTTGTTGAATTTTTTGGCTGTCTGCTGGACGGTGAATCTTTTGCGTCTGCTTCTGTGCCAACTGTCTTTGGACTTTCCGTGCTTTTTTTGCCCTTTGTAATTGGTAAGCTGCCGCTGCCTGACAGATTGATAAAAAAGAAAGCTGCAACGGTAATCTACTGGGATTTGCTTTGGTTTTTCTTAACTCTAATCGTGTCATCATTTCCGAACAGTGAAAATGCTCCTTTTCATGAAGGTATGATAGCTTCGGCATTTTTTCTTATTGTCATATGGTCTTGCTACGCACTTATAAAATTTTCAAAAAGCAATGTAAGCACTATCGGAAAGATATGCACCGGCATTATAACGCTTGGCTTATTGACGGCATTCATCAGTGAATTTTTTAACCTCTTTTTAAACGGAGCACTAAAATATTTTAAGTCGTTCTTTGATCTTTCAACATGGTCATTGAAAGCCTTAGCCTCAAACGGACTAATGGCATTTTTCTCAACAGCAATTTTATTCGGTGCTGCTTTTATTATAACTACAATAACTCAAACAATAATTACGGAATCTCAGGAAACCGCAGTTTCTTATACTAGCAAACTTTAATATTTAACACTTTTCTTTCTTAGCCGGCAATGTAAAACTCTTGCCGGTTTTTGTTTTTACATAAAGATTTGATTTTTCTTCTATTGTTCTATTAAATATTATAAATTTGTTATATCCGCCAAGTGTTGAAATTGTTAATAACACTTGAAATTTCAGATTTTAAATGTTATAATTTAGTTTAATAATTACTAAAATAGAATTATGAAGATTAATATGGACGAGATTATAGAATATTGCGGAACAAAAAAGGTACAGGCACAAATCCGGGGCTTATCATCATGCTAATTGGTTCATTGTTGGCAGCGATTGTTTTTATTTTCTATCCGGGAAACAAGGCGATAGCGGCAACCTTTGTAATTTTCATATTGCTTTTTTCTATCATGTTCACTTTATATTTTTGGAAACCGTCACAAAACGGTATTCTATACTCAAAATCTAAAAGATCTAGCATATAAAAGTTTTGATCAAACTTTTTCAAAAGTTTGCGGGTCTGGGCAGAGCCCAGTCGCT
>CACYEJ010000133.1 GCA_902773395.1 uncultured Ruminococcus sp. | reverse complement strand
GCCTCTTCCTTAACGGAATCCTGAGCCTGCTTCTTTGTGCCTACGAAAAGAACCGACTTGCCCTCTACAGACAAATCACGAACGAAAGCATAAGCCTCTTCAAGCTTTCTTACTGTCTTCTGGAGATCAATGATATAGATACCGTTACGCTCTGTAAAGATATACTCTGCCATCTTAGGATTCCATCTTCTTGTCTGATGACCGAAGTGTACGCCTGCCTCCAAAAGCTGTTTCATTGATACTACTGCCATTTTTTATTTCCTCCTTGGTTTTTCCTCCATAAGCACCTACTCAAACTACCCTGTGGGCACCTGTTTGATGCGTACTTATGTGCGTAATGCTTTAGTATTATACTACATTTACAGATTTTTTTCAAGGGATATCAAAAATATTTTTTGAATTTTTTGTAAATTTTTATTTGTTAAAAAATAATCCTTTTCTTTTTATGACCATTGCGGTGTCTTGGCGGACATTTTACAAGGATTGTATCTTCGCCAATCAGACGTATATCAGCCCAAGGAATAATCAAATCCTCGTGTCTGCCCAGTATGCCAAAAAGCTTCGGCCTGCCGTATATGATAATGGAAACAAGACAAGCATTTTTTGTATCTACCTCCACATCGTCAACACAGCCAAGGCGTACCCCATCGGATTCGTTGATAACCTCTTTATGCCTAAGCTCAGCTATTCTGCAAGCCATATGATCACCTCGTGATGAATATTCATAATCATTATATTCACATAGTCAAAAAACATTCTAAATGAATTTTCAAAAAAGGATAATTTTTCAAATCAAAAGCCCGTGTATCTGATACCATACGATTCACATACACGGGTTTTTTATTCAATCACAATCTGAAAGCTTTTAATATTACTCACCAAAGCTGATTCCAAGATCCTTTGCAGCCTGAACAACCGGACTGTCAACAGGAACATCTTTGAGCTTGCCGGCAATTTCTGACAGAGGAATTGCAACGATATCCTGACCTTTCAGAGCAACCATCTTTCCATAGTCCTTATTGATAATCAGGTTAGCCGCTGCCACTCCAAAACGTGTACAAATCAGACGGTCGAAAGCATCGGGGCTGCCGCCTCTCTGGAAATGTCCCGGAACGGTAACTCTTGTTTCTTGACCTGTAGCCTGTTCAATCTCTGCCGCAATCTTGTAAGAAATTGACGGATAAGCCATCTCAGCGATAGCTTGCTTCTTCTTCTTCTTAGGCAAAGCAGCAATCTCTTTGGAAATCGCACCCTCTGCAACTGCAAGAATAGAGAAATTCTTTCCCTCGCTGTGACGTTTCTTAATAGTATCAATTACAGAGTTAATGTCATACGGAATTTCAGGGATAAGAATAACATCTGCACCGCCTGCAATACCTGCATAAAGTGTGAGCCAGCCAACCTTATGACCCATAACCTCAACAATAAATACTCTTCCGTGAGAGGTAGCTGTGGTATGAATACAGTCGATAACCTGTGTTGCAATATCAACAGCGGACTGGAATCCAAACGTCATATCCGTGCCCCAAAGGTCGTTGTCGATAGTCTTAGGAAGAGAAACAACGTTCAAGCCCTCCTCGGAAAGCAGGTTAGCTGTTTTCTGAGTACCGTTGCCGCCGAGTACAACAAGACAATCAAGCTTCAGCTTCTTGTAGTTCTCCTTCATAGCGGCAACCTTATCAACGGAATTCTCATCATCAATAACTCTCATAAGCTTAAACGGCTGACGTGATGTGCCGAGAATCGTTCCGCCCATAGTAAGAATACCCGAAAGGTCTTCTCTTGTAAGCTCCTTTGATACGCCGTAGATCAAACCTCTGTAGCCGTCAATAATTCCGATAATTTGCACATCATCACCGTAATAATTGTAGAGTGTCTTTGCAACACCTCGAATACTAGCATTTAAGCCCTGACAATCTCCGCCGCTCGTCAAAATACCTATTCTTTTCATTTGCTATCACCTTTCTGTATTTTTTCTTCCCCTTGACTGCTTGTGCTTGCCAAATGCTCTTTCTTCTGTTTCAAAGCCTTTTTAGCAAGCTGAGCAAACTCCGTCTGACAGTTAAGGTGCTTCTTTCCTCGTCTGTCAATCATAACGTAGTTTGTGTCGGGAAGTTGGATTCTAGTATTAATAACATCGTTCCACATAAGCTCAAGAATATCATCACATCTTTTGTGAATATCCTCATCTTCAATAGGAAACACTAGCTCAACACGTCGGTCAAGATTTCTCGGCATCCAATCGGCTGAGCCCAAGTACATTTCCGGTGTTCCGCCGTTTTCAAATCGGAACATACGGCTGTGTTCAAGAAGCTGACCGACAATGCTGTGAACAACAATATTCTCGCTCGTCTTTTCCACACCGGGAATTAAACAGCATATTCCTCTGATAATAAGGCGTACCGGTACGTTTGCCTTTGACGCTTCATACAGCAATTGAATGATAGAGGAATCCACAAGTGAATTAATTTTTACTGTAATGCCAGACGGCAAACCGTTATTTGCGTTTTCAATCTCTCTGCGAATTTTCTCCTCAAAGAAATCACGCATACCGTGCGGAGCCACAATAAATTTATTATACTGCGGCGGAACAGAATATCCTGTTAATACATTAAACAGTGAAGAAGCGTCCTCGCCGTATTCCTCTTTGCAGGTAAACAATCCCATGTCCGTATAAAAACGTGCGGTAATATCATTATAATTTCCGGTGCCCATATGAAGGTAACGGCGAATACCGTCCTCTTCATTTCTTACAACAAGACAGATTTTGCAGTGAGTTTTGAGTCCGCTCAATCCGTACACAACATGACAGCCGGCTTTTTCAAGCTTCTTTGCCCACTGAATATTATTTTCCTCGTCAAAGCGTGCTTTAAGCTCAACAAGAACAGTAACCTGTTTTCCGTTTTCGGCAGCCTTTATAAGTGCCGCCACTATTGGAGAATTTCCGCTGACACGGTAAAGAGTTTGTTTAATAGCAAGAACTTTATCATCTCGTGCAGCGTCCTGTACAAACTTCACCACACAATCAAAGCTTTCGTATGGGTGGTGAACGAATCTGTCCTTTTCACGAATTGCCTCGAAAATATCGTCATATCCATAAAAATCAGCAGGTGGATCAATCGGCTTTATCGGTTTAAACGATAAGCTTTCGCTGCCCTGAATATGTGCAAACTTTGACAAAAACGTCAAATCAAGAGGACCGTGACATTCGTAAATCTCGCTTTCGTCAACTTCAAGCATATCTATAAGAAATTCTCTTAGACGCTTGTCACACTTATCGGAAATTTCCAAACGTATCGGCTTGCCTCGTCTTCGCTTCTTAATTGATTTTTCAATTTCGCTTAGCAAATCATCAGTATCCTCATCTATGTCAAGGTCGGAATCCCTTGTTATTCTGAAAGGACAGTACGCCTTTATTTTGAAAAGCTCAAAAAGCTCATCAAGCCGAGAAATAATAATATTCTCCAATAGAATAAAATCACGCTCACCCTTTGCCGGAAGTTCGATAAATCTTGGCAGAACTGCCGGAACCTGCATAACTGCAAAGAAATTCTCCTTTTCGTCATTCATCAGGCGGATTGCAATATTCAGGCTTTTATTCAGCAAAAGCGGAAACGGACGGCTCGTATCAACAGCCATTGGTGTGAGAACGGGATATATAACCTTATCAAAATATCTGTCTATAAACTTTTTCTGATCGTTATTTAGCTCACTAACCTTTTTGAAATAGATGTCATGTTTTCTCAAAACAGGCAATATTGACCTATTCAGGCAGCTATACTGACGGTTAGAAAAGCTGTGTATCTTATCTGACAGCCGTGAGTACTGCTGCTTGGGCGAAAGTCCGGACAGGTCCTGAGTTTTTACACCATGCTCCATTTGATCAATAACGCCCGCAACACGAACCATCATAAATTCATCAAGGTTAGATGCGGTGATAGCAAGAAAATTTACTCTCTCCATAACAGGATTTTCTTTTTCAAAAGCCTCTTCGATTACTCTTGTGTTAAAATCCATCCAGCTAAGCTGTCGGTTATTGTAAGGGAATTTTTTGCCTTTTCCTTTTGTCTGATTATCGTCCATAATACTCTCCTTGAACTGTTAGATGTTTAGTCAATCTATTTTAGCAAACGATTTATTCAAAAAGGTGTAAATGACGTTATCGGCAACATACACTCATTGTTACTATTGCACAAAAACTCTCTGCATTTTCCTGAATATTAATATCAATTGAATTTGTCGTTTACTCTAAAATTCGTCATATTCCATACCTTATAACGAATTTCTCTTTCCTTGTAATTTTGTAATTCCCTATACAATGCTCCGGCTAAATTTTAGCTGTATGCTTAACAAGACTTTCTCTGCCGGAGAAAATCTCAATCATTAATATCTTGATTTAAGCAAATCCGACATATTATAATTTCCGGCACTCTTATCAAAAAGGAACACTGCCGCATTCAATGCACCGATTGCAAACAGACTTCTGGACTGTGCCTGATGTGTAATCGTAACCACCTCGTTATCGCCGGCGAAAATCACTTCATGCTCGCCAACGATCGTACCGCCTCTAACGCTGCTGATGCCAATCTCGTTATTGTCACGCTTCTTTCTTACGCTGTGTCTGTCGTAAACGTATTCAGGCTCGGAGTCAAGAACAGTTGAAATCTCATCAGCAATCATAAGTGCAGTACCCGATGGAGCGTCAATCTTCTTGTTGTGGTGTTTTTCAACTATCTCAATATCGAAATCGCTGCCGAATACCTTTGCTGCCATTTTTGAAATCTCAATCAAAAGATTAATTCCAAGCGACATATTTCCCGAACGGAACACTGCAATTTTTTCAGCGGCACTATTAATAGCCTCAATCTGAGCCTCGCTGTAGCCGGTTGTGCAAAGAACGCTAGGCACATTGTTTTTTACGGCGTAATCAAGCAAGCCCTCAAGAGCAGACGGGTTCGAGAAATCTATAATAACATCAACCTTTTCGCCAATGTTTGCAAAATCTGGATATACAGGATAATTATTCTTTGTCCCGTCGTAGGTATCAACGCCGCAAATAATTCTGACATCATCACGCTCATTGACTGCACTCGAAATTACCTGACCCATTCTGCCATTACAGCCGGACATAAGTATATTAATCATATTTTTTCTCCTTTATTTTAATATTTTGTTTAAATTAACATTGAAAGGGTAAACGAAAAACGGCAAGCTATTAATTAAAAATATACTTGCCGTCCGATATCGTTAATTATAACTATTTTCCAACAAGTTCATAAATTATTTTTGAGGAGTGACAATCGGCTTTCCGTCCGCATCAAGCATTACTGTTAAACCGCCTGCATAACCGTCATGAACCCAGAGATAGTTTACGCCGGTTTTCTTATCCACCAATATTGTCCTCTGCGTTGACATCATGCTGCCTTCGCTTAAAACCTCAACAAATCTTGACTCTTCTGATTTAGCCATATTAATCACCTTCCTTTAAAAAATTAACAAATCAATCAAAGCAGCCCTTTGCTGCAAGAAGCTCTGCCAAAAGAACAGCTCCACCCGCTGCACCTCTAAGCGTATTGTGTGACATGCAAACAAACTTAATATCGTACTGTGTATCCTCTCTGAGTCTGCCGATAGAAACAGCCATACCATTTTCGAGATTGCGTTCAGACTTAATCTGAGGTCTGTCGTTCTCTGTAAAGTAGTGGAGGAACTGCTTCGGGGCACTCGGAAGATTTAATCTCTGCGGCTCGCCGCTGTACTCGTTCCAACGCTTGATAATCTCGTCAAGAGATACCTTCTTCTCAAATGATACAAAAACTGCTGCTGTGTGACCGTCGCTTACAGGAACACGAATACACTGAGCTGTAATTGACGGAGAAGCTGCCGGCTTAATCTCGCCGTCTTCGATAGTACCCCAGATTTTGAGAGGCTCCTTCTCGCTCTTCTCTTCCTCGCCGCCGATGTACGGAATTACGTTATCAACCATTTCAGGCCAACGCTCAAATGTTTTTCCAGCGCCGGAAATTGCCTGATATGTGCAGGCAAGCACCTTTGTTACGCCGAGATCCATAAGCGGATTGATAGCCGGTACATAGCTTTGCAGAGAGCAGTTTGACTTAACTGCGATAAAGCCCTTCTTTGTGCCAAGACGCTTCTTCTGAGATTCAATGATTTCAAGATGACCGTCGTTGATTTCCGGAATAATCATCGGTACATCAGGAGTAAATCTATTGGCAGAGTTGTTTGATACAACCGGACACTCAGCTTTCGCATAAGCTTCCTCTAAAGCTTTGATTTCTTCCTTCTTCATATCTACTGCACAGAATACAAAGTCAACCTGAGACGCAACTTCTTCTACGTTTGCTGCATCTGCGATAACCATATCTTCCATGCTTTTCGGCATTGGAGCCTGCAAAGCCCATCTGCCGCCTGCTGCTTCCTTATATGTTTTGCCGGCACTTCTTGCGCTTGCAGCAAGCACCGTTACATTAAACCAAGGGTGATTTTCGAGCAATGTGGCAAATCTTTGACCTACCATTCCAGTTGCTCCGATAATACCTACCTTGTACTGCTTCATTATAATCAATCCTTTCTTTCTCCTCATAAGCAAAAACCGTATTGACATTATTTTAAAAAATGTGTAAAATAAAATCTTAGTACAGTATTGAATAGGGGTATAAAACTATTATATACTTTTTCGACACTAATTTCAATATTTTTTTAGTAAATAAAGAAACTTCTACCCTATAATATATCATCATTATTATATGTTGTCAAACTTTTTATTGATATCAATTTTTTTTTCAAATGACAATCAGAAATATATGAAAAGAGGATTTTTAAGAATGTATAAAACAAAAACCAGCGACTATTTTTATGAGCTTCCAAAGGAACTTATCGCCCAAACTCCGCTTGAAAGACGAGATTCATCACGGCTGCTTGTACTGGATAAAAAAAGCGGCGATATTGAGCATAAGCATTTTTTTGATATTATAGACTACTTAAACGAGGGTGACTGTCTGATTCTAAATAATTCGAGAGTTCTGCCTGCGAGAATTTACGGCACAAAAAAAGAAACCGGTGCAAGGGTGGAGTTTCTGCTTTTAACACAGCGTTCGCAAAAAGTATGGGAATGTCTTGCCGGACCCGGAAAAAAGGCAAGAGAAAACACAGAGTTTATCTTTGGCGGCGGAATTATGAGCTGCAAGGTTCTCGAAGTATTGGAGAACGGAAATCGTCTTGTTGAATTCTATTGTGAGGACAGCTTCTTCGCTACGCTCGACAAGCTTGGTGAGATGCCGCTGCCGCCTTACATCACAGCAAAGCTTGAGGACAAAGAGCGTTATCAAACAGTTTACAGCAAGGAGCTTGGTTCAGCCGCTGCACCAACGGCGGGACTGCATTTCACTGAGGAACTGCTTCAAAAAATCCGTGACAAGGGTATAAAAATAGGTTACGTTACTCTTCATGTTGGGTTAGGAACTTTTCGCCCGGTAAAAGTTGACGATGTTACAAAGCACAAGATGCACAGTGAGCATTATGAAGTCCCCGAAGAAACAGCAGCTCTTATAAATGAAACAAAGCAAAACGGTGGAAGGGTGATTTCCGTTGGTACAACAAGCTGCCGTACACTCGAATCTGTTGCGAAAGAATACGGCGAGGTGAAAGCCTGCGACGGCTGGACGGAAATTTTTATTTATCCACCGTATGAATTTAAGGTTCTTGACGGTCTTATCACAAATTTCCATTTGCCCGAAAGCACTCTTATTATGCTGGTAAGTGCCTTTGCCGGTTACGATAGTATTATGAATGCTTATCAGACTGCCGTTGAGGAAAAGTACAGATTTTTCAGCTTTGGTGATGCAATGTTTATAAAATAATTTTTATACTCATATTGTAAAAAAATGCTACAATTTGTCAATAAGCTCTATTCCCTCAGCATAAGACTGCTTGCTCTCAGGCAGCACAGG
>CACYEJ010000132.1 GCA_902773395.1 uncultured Ruminococcus sp. | reverse complement strand
CACGAATCAAAACTACGCTGTGCTCCTGCAAGTTGTGACCAACACCCGGAATATATGAGGAAACCTCGATACCGTTTGAAAGTCTTACTCTGGCAATCTTTCTGAGAGCTGAGTTAGGCTTCTTAGGTGTAGCAGTCTTAACAGCTGTGCAAACGCCTCTCTTTTGTGGTGAACTCTGATCAATAGCCTTACGCTTCTTAGAGTTCCAGCCCTTCAAAAGTGCAGGTGCCTTTGCCTTCTTCTCAGATACTTCTCTGCCCTTGCGAACAAGTTGGTTAAAGGTTGGCATTTCTAGCATTTCTCCTTTCATTAATATTTGCAAAGCTTAGCGATAGATACACTTAGCCCCACGGTTATTTATTTTACATTAATCGGAGAAAAAAGTCAATAAGTATTTTTGATAAAAAACAAAAAAATTAATTTTCTCACTTTTTGTCAAGTTTTTTATGATTATGAATAATTTTTAGTTCATTTTACCAATCGGTTCTCAACCGTTCTCGAAAATATTATTTACCGTATTTCTATTATTATTCGTTCGATGAGAACACCTTAGGAACAAATTTTGACGTAGAAATTGAAGTCACCTAATAAAAAATTGGTGTGCGTATTTCGTCTGGCGTTGCCAGTTGTATTATGTATGGTCTGAGTAATATCCCTCTCCAACAAGCTCATTCCTATGGTTTTCTATTACAAGATTAATCTTTTCTTCACTAATTTGATATTTTTCTGAAAGCTCAGAGATTCTGCTTTCTAGGAAATCCAGTAAAATATGATCGCTTATAGGTGATATCCCGTCCCAAAGATGTGCATACTTTTCATTTGCGTGGCTGTCTTTGGGGTCAATAGCATTTGCTTTGCGAAGTATCTTCTCTGTATAGAGTTCCAGATAATGTGAAGCTTCTTCTCCAAATGCCCACTCAAACTCCTGTAAAATCGCATCTTCATCGCTGACGTGCCTATCCTCATAATTTTCACACAGCGGATATGGACGATTATAGCCTACTGCTGAGAGTGCATCTGTGATTGTTTTTCTTACGCCGCCGCTTTCAATGATAAATTCAATTCCATAGGTACGCATTTCCTGATTAACCTTAGAAATATGCTCAACAAGAAAAAGCTGTATTCCTTTCTTTTGGAGCTTTCGATACAAAAGTCCCAATTCACCTGCGGCTGTTGAATCAATGCTTCCTATGCCGCTAGCGTCAACAATAATATATTTTGTATCTTCCTTCACCGATTCTTCGATATCCTCTATAAAACCTTTTACATCGGCAAAAAAGAGATTTCCACTAAAACGGTAAATAACTACATTTTTTATTGGACGTGCCTTTGCATAAGTATCAAGATCATAAAAATGATTTCTTCCGGGAATTACACCGAGAAATGCTGTCGGGGGATCGCTCTCTCTGATGATAACATTCAAAAAAGAAAGAATTACACCTATCACAACACCATAGATTGTGCCAAAAATAAGCACACCGGCAAATGCTCCAAGAAAAATATATAATTCTTTACGGTTGCTTTTGCGAAGTTTTTTCGCAAGAGAAAATTCTGTACCGCTCCACAATGCACAAACTACAATTGACGTGAGAACTGGAACAGGCAAATAACTAATAAATCCCGTACCAAAAAGTAATATCATTGCCATGACACCTGCGGCAACCAGCGAGGTAAGCTGACTCTTACCTCCAAACTGATCGTTCATCGAAGTTCTTGATACACTTCCGTTCACCGGACATACACCTATAAATGCTGATGCAATATTACAAACAGAAAATGCCAGCAGTTCGCTGTTGTCGTCAATTTTATAATCGTTCTTTGTGGCAAAATTATGCTCTGCCAGCAATGTTTCTGCTGCAATCACGACTGCGATAGTAAAGCCCGAAATGATTCCTGTGTAACAATAGCTTAAATTGAAATCGGGAATACTAATATTTCCAAGACCTCTTGAAACCTCAGGAAGAGTATTAATACCACATCTGCCGCAAAAATTTGTAAAATACTGAGCCACTGCGGTAATCAGCATTACAACGACAGAAGCCGGAAACTTTGGCATTATCTTTCGAAAAAGCTGTATCAGAGAAATGCAGACAATTGCTATCAGCAACGCTGTTAAGTTAAAGCTGCTTTTAAATTCATTTATCAAATGAGGAATCAGTTCTCTCAATTCGCCTGTGCCAGCCTGACCACCAAACAGCTTTGGAGCCTGCATCAAAATTATCGTTGAACAAATTCCTGTTATAAAGCCGCCCATGACAGGTTCCGACACAAATCGGGTAAGCCGTCCGAAATTCATCAAATAGAAAACTAACAGCCATATACCTACAAAAAAGGAAATAATCGGTACCTGCGACATAGCCTCCTGAGAGCTGCCGACAATACCCAAGCCTGCAAGAGTACCTCCAACAAGTGCGGCAGGGGCGGCATCTATTCCAAAAATGTACTGCGGCGATGATGCAAACAACGCAAACAGCAGCACCGGTATCACGGATCCATAAAGTCCGTACTGCGGCGGAAGTCCGGCTATCTGTGAATAGCCCATTGAAATTGGTATCGACACCAAGGCTATAATAATACCGCTGATAACGTCATTTTTTATTGTTGATTTTTGAATTGTTTTCAATCCTGAAAGCATAGCTTTATATCATTCCTTATTGTTTAAAGTAATTAAATATTAACATAAATTTG
>CACYEJ010000131.1 GCA_902773395.1 uncultured Ruminococcus sp. | reverse complement strand
GCCAACGTTTTATATGCGCGTCGTCCTTGAACTGATCTGCCTTTGAACTCAGCAGCTTCAGAAAAGCATTCTGTACTGCGTCTTCTGCTGTTTCTTTATTGTTGCAGCAGCAATATACTGTGCGGTAAACGTCATCTAAGTAAGCTTCGGCTATTCGGTGATATTCATTTGGATCCATTTTTTTACCTCCTTGTCCGGGGCTTTGCCCGCCCTGAAAGATCTTTCACTTATATAACAATTCATCAGGCGGAAATATTACACTTGAATTTAAAAAAATTAGAGAACTTTAATAATACTCTTGACATATATCGAAATTCGATATATAATATATGTAAACAGTCGATATATATTGAGAGGTGATTCATTCTGTATTTAAATGCCAAACGTCAGAAGGGGATGATTGATAATAAACTTGTAAATCAGGTTAAGTAAATTAGATTAAGGAGAAAAAGTATGGGTAATAAAACTTTGACTTACGGAAATGCAGATATGTTAGTACTCAGGCTTCTTGAAGAAACAGATATGTACGGATATCAGATAAGTGAACAGCTTGATAAAAGATCGTGCAATGTTTTTAAACTGTCGGCAGGGTCACTGTATCCTTTATTGCATAATCTTGAAGAAAAAGGACTTGTGGATTCTTATGAATCTGATGTTAAGGGCAAAACTCCCGGAAAAACAAGAAGGTACTATCGTATTACCGAAAAAGGGAAAAAGTTCCTGTTTGAAAAATCAAACGAATGGAAAATCTTTTCAGATGCTGTAAATCTGATTTTATATTCATGACGTTGGGGGGGGATGATGGGTGAAGAAAGCGTTTTTGATAGATGAATATATCGGTAAGGTGCAAAGCAGGATCCGTTGGAAACGGGCGAGAAAAATCGCCGCCAAAGAGTTGGAAGACCATATCGACGATAAGGTGGAAGAACTGGTATCCGAAGGAAGTGACTATAATACGGCAGTTTCTAAAGCTTTAGCGTATATGGGCGATCCTCTGAAAATCGGTAAGGAGCTTGATGCTGTTTACAGTCCGAAGATAAATGTTCTTTTGCTTGAAGTAACAGCAATATTATTGATCACGGGAGCAGTTATCGGTTATCTGTCGGATAATACGCTGAAACCGAATGGAATAATTTCCGTCATAATTGGAGTAATATCTGCTGTGGCATTATATTTTTTTGATTACACGGTTCTGATGCGCCATCCGTTAAAGGTTTATATGGGTCACCTTATTATAACATTTTTGCTTTTGTTATACGATGCAAGGAACGGTTTAGGAATGATATTGTACAGCTATACATTTTATTCTCTTATTTTCTTTCCGATCACTCTGTGCATAATAGGGTTTTATTCAGGCAAAAGACAAAGAAGGGGAGAGTATATATTTACACTGTGTGCATTTCTTCCAACAGTAATTGCTGTACTTATATCTTCACTTCCGGCATTTATAATAATTCTGACTTCATATGCGGTGATAGCTGTATATGGAATAAAAAAGAAATGGTTCAGGGCAACGCCGATATGGGGGATTTATAATTTGTGTCTTATACTGATAAGCATAACAGCTTCATTTTCAATGTCAAGGGTTTACGGTATGAGAGAGTTTGCGGCAAATACTGAAAACAGCTTTGTAAGACAGATAATAAACAATAGCATTGATTCGGCTGATATAAGTTACGGCGGAGACCTGACCGTTTCCGGCACGACAGAACAGCTTTTAAGAGAATCTTATCCGTTTGTTGTAATTGTCAATAAGTATGGCTATTTTATCACAGCGATAATAATAATCCTGTTTATTATTTTGTTGAGCATAATGCTTTGTACCGCATTCAGACAAAAAACGGAAGCAGGCAGGATAACAGCCTTTTTATGTTTTTTTGTAATAGCTTTCCAATTTATTTGTTCTTTGATATGTAATTTTACTTATATGGGTTCGATGTCGCTTTGTATACCATTTATTTTAGACGGAGGATTATTTACAATAGCTGACCTTTTGCTGATTGGCATAGTCATGTCTGTGAGCAGACATGAACCTATTGCAAAAGAATGGATGATGTACAAAGAAAAGGAAAGCGTATATGTGTAAATTTTTTGGGGTCTGCTGCGTTGATAAAGTGCTGCAGACCTTTATAAATGTTCGGTTACTGTCATTCCGAGCGAAGCGAGGAATCTTTACCACAAAGCAGCGTGACCGGAAAGATTCTTCGTCGCTTTGTTTTTGAAAATATCAGAGTGCATTGTTACAGACAAGACAAAAAACAGCACTACTTTGAATTGCAGGTACGCTCCTCAGAATGACATGGTGGGAAAGTTTGAAACGTCTTGACATTGTACATTGCACATTGACTTAGGCGCTCCTCAGAATGACAGGGGGAAAGCTGCCCGCGGTGACAAATTTTTTCGTTGGATCAACAAAATAGTCTATCTGCCATGAGACAGATAGACTAATATAATGTAAGAAAGTTTTAAACATTAGTAAAGAGGAAATCTCTTGCAGATGTCATCTACACCGGCTAAAATAGCGTCCTTGTTGTTGTCAAAATCATTGAGAGCAAGAGCAATATATTCTGCGATCTTGTCCATTTCAGCAACACCCATACCTCTTGTTGTAACAGCTGCTGTGCCAAGGCGAACGCCGCTTGTAACGAAAGGACTTCTCTTTTCGTTCGGAACAGTGTTCTTGTTAGCTGTGATACGAACCTCGTCAAGACGATGCTCCAGCTCCTTGCCGGTAACTTCACTGTCGGTAAGGTCAAGCAGCATTACATGGTTGTCTGTGCCGCCGGAAACAAGCTTGCATCCTCTGCTTGTAAGACCGTCTGCCATAGCTTTTGCGTTCTTTATAATATTTTCGCCGTAGGTTTTGAACTCGGGCTTGAGAGCTTCACCGAAGCATACAGCCTTTGCAGCGATAACGTGCATGAGCGGACCGCCCTGTGTGCCGGGGAATACAGCCTTGTTTATGCCCTTT
>CACYEJ010000130.1 GCA_902773395.1 uncultured Ruminococcus sp. | reverse complement strand
ATTTTAATAGGATAAGTTTAGTATGTACAAAAAATGTTGCTTTTGATTATTGTAATCTAAGTTATTATTCTATTCATAAGAATTATAGTTTATTTCATTTAATAGAGGTAATATTTTATAAGTGTTTTTGACTTAGGTTACTTATCAATAATAGTTGGTTTAATTTCAGTTTGTTCCTATAATGTTTGGTTATTATATAACAACATGTCGTTCGGGGGAGTCATATGCTTTTTTCGAGTACAACTTTTTTGTATTTATTTTTACCGAGTGTTATTCTTTTTAACTTTGTTGTATTTAAATGGAGCAGGCTTCTGCAAAATATCTTTCTGCTCTTTGCCAGTTTATTTTTCTATGCTTGGGGTGAGCCGAAGTTTGTTTTGGTGATGATTGCTTCAATTATCACTAATTGGTTCTTCGGACTAATGGTAAACAAAAAGCGAGAGAATAAAAAGTTAAGCAAGCTTCTGATTGCGTTAGATGTTACATTTAATCTGGCGATATTATTCTTGTTTAAATATCTGACCTTTACAAGCAATATTATAGACAGCTTATTCGGCGTGAATCTGCCGATACCCGATATCGCGTTGCCGATTGGAATATCATTTTTTACATTCCAGGCGATGTCATATGTTATCGATGTGTACCGTAAAAAGGGCGAGGTGCAAACCAATATTCTTTATGTCGGGTTGTATATTTCATTTTTTCCTCAGTTGATTGCGGGACCGATTGTACGTTATGAAACAATAGCCGACCAGATAAAAAATCGAAAAGAGACCTTAAATGATTTTTTTGATGGATTTGCTCGTTTCGTTGTAGGTTTATCGAAAAAGGTTCTGTTAGCAAACAGCTTTGCAATCCTCGCCGATCAATCTTTTGACGCAGTAAAAAACGGCGACAGTATCTCTGTTATGTTCGGATGGCTCGGTGCCATCGCCTATACGTTGCAAATCTTTTTTGATTTCAGCGGATACAGCGATATGGCTATCGGTTTGGGAAGGATGTTTGGTTTTCACTTCCTCGAAAACTTCGATTACCCATATATTTCGACGTCAATTACTGAGTTTTGGAGACGTTGGCATATGTCGTTAGGCACTTGGTTCCGTGACTATCTTTATTTCCCGTTAGGCGGAAGTCGGTGCAGTAAGGGCAGAAACATTTTTAATCTATTTGTTGTGTGGTTCCTTACCGGCTTATGGCACGGAGCAAATTTCACCTTTATTATCTGGGGCTTAATGTATTTCGTCCTCCTTGTTGTCGAGAAGCTTACGGGCTTACATAAAAAGACGGGAAAGATATTAGTTGTTTTCAAATGGCTATATACAATTCTGTTTGTCGTTTTGGGCTGGGTTTTATTCAGAGCTGAATCCATCGGTGATGCTGTGAATTATCTTAGTTCGATGTTTGGTTTGTCAGGCAATACCTTAGCAGACGGATTGTTTACGGGCTGGTTTACGCAGAATATGATTCTGCTTTCTATCGGTATCGTTCTTTGTACACCGCTCTTCAGAATGCTCAGCCAGAAGACTAAGAACAGCAATATTGTCGGTTTTGTAAAAGCAGGTGGATTGATTTGTTTGTTCGTGCTTTCTGTTGCCAGTCTTGTCAGCAGTTCTTATAATCCGTTTATATATTTCAATTTCTAAGAGGTTAGATATGAGAAAGTATAATAAAAACAGTTTTTTATTTTTTTTTGTAATAATTTTTATAATTTGTGGTCTTGCAGGCGTGAGTTTTGAGCGATTGAAAGGGAGAACCATTGACTTTGCTGCAGGATTAATGCACGGAAATTATTACAGCTTTTTGGATTATAAGCAGTATGTCGACGATTTTTCAAATAAGGAATTGAGTTATCATGATCAAATGATAGACATAAATTCGGTGAAAGATAACTTGCTTGGTACACGGGTAATACCCAAAGATGATACAACTGTTATAAAAGCGGATTCCGGAAGTTTAACTGCTGTAAAAGATAAGATAAGTGATAGCGATATAAAAAAAATAGTTGAGAATATTTCTGAATTAAAAGTAATTTCAGATAATAATGGAGCAAAATTCTTGTACTGTGCTGCACCGACAAAAGAATTATATGAAAAAAATCCTGAAAATGCTGTTAATTATTCTAAAGAGAATAATTTATATTTTTTTTCAGAGTTGAAACAACAACAAATTCCCTACATGGATTTTACTTCTTCATTAGCTGATAATCACATTGCGGAAAATGATATTTTTTATTTTACAGATCACCATTGGAAAACTTTTTCGGGCTTTGTTGCAACAAAGTCACTTTGTGAGGAACTAAACAAAAGATATAGTTTTTCATATAACAAGCAATACACTAATATAGACCAGTATAAAGTTGAAACATATCCAAATTGGTTTCTTGGCTCAAGAGGAAAAAAAATTGGTACTTATTTTACTTGGCATGGGGCCGATGATTTTGAGTTGATAACACCAAATTTTGAGACAAATCTAACTGAATCGCAGCCATTCAAAAATGAAAGTCGAAACGGAAACTTTGAGAACACTGTCCTTTACATGGAGAACATGGAAAAGGATTATTATAAGAGTAATACATACGCAACATACAGCGGAGGTGATTTCCGTTTGCAAATAATGAAGAATAATCTAAATCCGAACGGAAAGAAAATCTTTTTAATTCGTGACTCTTTTGCTTGCGTTGTGGCTCCGTTTCTTGCGTTACAAACGAGTGAACTGCATATTTGTGATATGAGAGATGGCGAATATTATGTAGGAGATAAATTGAACGCAGAAGAATATATAAAGAAAATAAAACCCGATTATGTTCTGGTTTTATACTATGATGTAACAAGTCTTAAAAAATCAAATGGAAAGTATGATTTTTTATAACCCTGTATAAAGGCAGAGGCATTTTTCAAAAGTATTCTGGGTCTGATAGTGTAATATAATTGGCAT
>CACYEJ010000129.1 GCA_902773395.1 uncultured Ruminococcus sp. | reverse complement strand
TCCCCTAAGCGTTCTAACCTCTGCAAGGGGTGAATTTCAAAACAGTCCGGTGGACTGTTTTGAAAGAGGGGACGCTCTGTCGAGAGCGTCCCCTAGGTGGGCGTGGGCGTGCGCCCACGCTTCAAGCCACGCAGTGGCTTATAAGAATGCTCAATGTTTACGATTGCGAGTATATTCAAATAAAGCTGATAAGAGTATTGGCAAAAGGTATGATTATCGTCGCTTTGCCGGAAGCCTTATTTTGCGCATTCTGACATAGAAAGTGATTTATCCTTTTGTAGGAAAATTTCCTTGTAATGCTCGTATACATCCTTGTATTCAGGCAAAAATTTCTTGATTTCAGGAGAGCTGAAAGGAATAATATTATAATCCGACCATGTAACCTGATTGTAGTAGCAGTACATCAAATCGTTGTTGATATTTTCAAATTTGATTTTAGTTTCACCGTTTTCAAATTCTTTTCTGACGTCAAAAGTAGCAAGAATACTTGTAACTTTGTTATAATATTCATCCTGCATCTGAGCGCAGTAGAGATTTCCCATAGAATAGTAAACAAGAGTATCACCGATAAACTCGGCAGGCTCTATAACGTGGGGATGAGTTCCAATAACAAGATTAACACCGTTATCCGCCAGGAAATGCGCCATATCGTCTTGGTAGTCTGTTTCAACCGGGGAATACTCAATGCCCGAATGAATGCATACAATTAGAAAATCTACTTTGTCACGAACTGCGTCAATGTCTTTTTTAACTTGTTTTTTATAATCCTGATAATCTGTGTCGGATTTCGGTTCCGTTGACCCGGACGGCCATACATTCACAAGATAATCTTTGCCCTCAGGCAGAGGGATTCCGTTTGTACCGTAAGTGTAGTCAAGCATACTGTATGTTATGCCGTTGCATTCAAGTACATGAACCTCGTCACGTTCCTTTTGACTTTCAAAAGAACCTGTCATAAAGACGTCTTTTTTGCTTTTCCAATATTTGCATGACGCAAGTATACCGTCTTCACCGGCATCCATAGTATGATTTGTTGCTGTTGATACAAGATTGTATCCAAGGTTAACCATTGCGTCACCGGCTTGCTGAGGACTGTTGAACATCGGATAACTTGAAAGTCCAAGTTCTTCTCCGCCGAGAATTGTTTCCTGATTGTAGTAGTTGAGATCACATTTTGAAGTGAATTGCTTCAAATTGCGAACCATTGGTTCAAAATTATAGCCATTGCCATTTGCAAGCTGAGCTGCATATGCATAGTTTGTATCATATATGATATAATCTCCGGCTACCGACATTTTCAGCGTTCCCTCGGTGGGTCTGTCGTAATTATTATTGTTCGTGCTGTCGTTCTGCGTGGAATTGTTAGTTTCTCCTGTATCAAGCTCGAAAATTATAGGAGTATTTACAGCAGGCGTATCGGCAGTTTCTGGAACGACAGCCGAATTTTTACATCCGCCTAAAACGCTTATGGATATAATAAGTATAGCAGAAGTAAAAGATTTTGATATTAATTGAATCGTTTTTGACATAACTATAATCAGCCTTTCTTAATAAAAACAGAGGTCAATCTTTGAAAGAAAAAGATTGACCGATAGTGAAAAGTATACTTAAAAACTATTATTTTTTCTTCTCCTCTTTTTTATTGGCAGCTTTATCGTTTTTGTCTGAATTAACAGATGAAAGAGCCCATTTTTTCATGCGTATTCTTACTCTGTCTGCGCCTGTTTCTATAACCATAGAATCTGTATCATCATTAATGCTAACAACTCTTCCTACAATGCCGCCGATTGTGACTATCTCATCGCCAATTTTAAGATTTGACCTCATAGTTTCTTCTTCTTTTTGCTTTTGTGACTGTGGTCTGATAAGTATAAAATAAAATGCAATTACGATAACTACAGTCGTGATAACAAGCTCAATCATTGAGCCGGTTGGTTGATCCATAAAACAACTTCCTTTCATTAATACAAAATACTGTGGTAATTATATCACCAATTCTTGATTTGTGCAACGATTATTTAAATTCTTTTTCCAAGATTATCTATATTTTCACGATAGAATTCGTCAAATGTGCCGTTGTCAAGAGCTTCTCTGATTTTTTCCATGAGATTATTGTAGAAATAAAGATTATGCATAACAGCAAGACGCATAGCAAGCATTTCTCCGCTTTTGAACAGATGTCTGAGATAAGCTCGTGTGTAATTTTTGCATACCGGACAGCCGCATTCGCTGTCAATAGGATTATCATCAAGCGAATACTTTGAATTAAGGAGATTTCTGCATCCCTGCCATGTAAAGACATGAGCATGACGAGCGTTTCTTGACGGCATAACACAGTCGAAAAGGTCAATTCCTCTTGCAGCGCTTTCGAGAATATTTGCCGGTGTGCCGACACCCATAAGATAACGAGGCTTGTCTTTAGGCATAAACGGTTCAACCGTTTCAATAATACTGTACATTTCTTCTGTGCTTTCGCCTACGGCAAGTCCGCCAATGGCATATCCGGGCAGGTCAAGCTCTGCAATCTGTTTCATATGCTCAATTCGCAAGTCCTTATATGTGCTGCCTTGATTAATACCGAAAAGCAGCTGATTAGGATTGATTGTATCGTCAAGCGAATTAAGACGTGAAATTTCGTTTTTGCATCTTACAAGCCACCTGTATGTTCTGTCACAGCTGTTTTTTGTATATCCATATTCGGCAGGGTTCTCTATGCATTCGTCAAAAGCCATGGCAATTGTTGAGCCAAGATTTGATTGAATCTGCATACTTTCCTCCGGTCCCATAAAAATTCTGTGACCGTCAATATGAGAAGCGAATGTAACGCCCTCTTCTTTAATATTTCTAAGCTTTGCAAGTGAAAAAACCTGAAATCCGCCGCTGTCGGTAAGTATCGGACCGTCCCAGCGAGTAAAATTGTGGATACCGCCAAGTGTTTTAACATTTTCGTCACCGGGTCTTAGGTGCAGGTGATATGTGTTGCATAGCTGAACCTGACATTTTATATTTTTAAGGTCAAGCGCAGATACAGCGCCTTTTATTGCGCCGCATGTGGCAACATTCATAAATGCAGGCAGCTGTATAGTACCGTGAACAGTTTGAAATTCACTTCGCCTGGCAGCACCGCATTGTTTTTTTAATATAAAATTAGACATTTGAGTTCTCCGTTTCTATTATATTATAAAAACACCTTGTATATCTTATGGATATATGAACAGTGATAAAATTATAGTAAACTACAAAATAATTGGCTCTATCATAGAAAAAGACTGATTTATATAGTAAATTCCAGTTTAAAGGTTAGAACGCTGAGGTTCGGGACTTATGCCCCGAAAAACGGCGAGCTTCGCTCGCCGCCCAGCCCCCTTTCGGTGGCTTCTGGTGGGCGTGGGCGTGCGCCCACGCCCACCGAGGGGACGCTCTCGACAGAGCGTCCCCTCTTCCAAAACAGTCCAC
>CACYEJ010000128.1 GCA_902773395.1 uncultured Ruminococcus sp. | reverse complement strand
GAATAGTAGACTTTTAAGTCAACAGAAAAAGAAAAATAGGATTTTCGGGGTGTTTTTTAGTCTGTTATTGTTTATTTTGTCGAACTCAATTTTGAAAAGGTACTTTTGTCAGTCTAACCAATTATTCATTACTGAAACGCTTTCTTTCAAAAATCATCATCATTATCAAATAGCTTAGCAGATTTATTTTTCTTTCCGCTAATCTGTCCTAATCTGTAAACCACAAAGAAAACACCTATCACAGAAAGAGTAAGTCCCACACCCGCAAAAACCAACTTCCCCTTGTCCTCTTTAATTTTAAGGTCAATATCGTTAGATTCCTCATCAGGCTGAGTTATAGATGTTGTATTATCAATACTTTGATTATTGCCAGAGGAATTGTTTTTTACGCTTTTATCTTTCGCTGATTTCGAATTACTGCCTGAGGAAGCAGATTTTTCGCTTTTCGAATTTTTGCTTGACAATCTATTACTTGAAGAGCTTGAGCTGGTTTTAGATGATGTATTCCCTGACTGAACAGGCGTTTGTACAGTTCTATTTTGTATATCAGCAGAGCTGACATCGCTGTTTTTTAACGTTTTAATTGTAACCGACTCAGGAAGCGTTACTACTGCATCGCTTAAATCATCGTTCACAGCCTCAGTCACATCAAACAATATACACTGATTACTGGAAGCCACACCTGATTTTGCCGTGAAAGTTACAGTACAAATTTCGCCGTCACTCAGCGTTTCATTAAATAATATAATCAAAGACAGCTTGCCGTTATCATTCACTTTTGTAATTTCGCACTGCTGATTATTCTCGATACTTTTAACCGATATATAATTAGAATCATATGATATACACATTTTTACAGCTTTCAAACTGCTTCTGCTTTTAGACGTAATCTTTACATCAAACGAACTGCCAACCTTAACGCTTTCCGGTGATAATATTTCAAATTTATAAGTGGAAATTGCAGATGAACTTATACAATATACAGCAATTAATAATATTAGTAAAATCAAACTAACTGATTGAAACAATTTTTTATTCATCATCTTGCTATCTCATAAAAGAATAATATTTACCTATCTCCACCGCATAAGAATCACAGCCGTGCCCTATATACTGAGTTTTTGCGACAGGAAGTTCTCCGGCAAACTGTTTTACTAATGATATAATACTATCCGCTCCGGCTGACTCTTCCAGCTTTGTAAATGTTCCAAGCATAATTCCGCTAATTTTTTCAAAAGCTCCCATCATTTTTAGCTGGCTTAAATATGTTACCATCTGCAAAACACCACCGCCCAACGATTCAAGCAACAGTATTTTTCCGTTCAAATCCGGAAAACAGTCTGTTCCGGCAAGCTTCAGCAGACAGCGAATATTTCCCCCAACTATCACACCGTTCATACTACTGCCATTTACAAATTCATATGGAAAATTAAAAAGTTTATTCTCACCATTTAAAACATAGGCTTTAAAATCCTGTTTGCGTTCTTCACTTTCTGTGATTTTTCTAACCTGATACAAAACTGAGCTTCTGCCGGTTCTTGCGTATATCGCATTGATAATAGTTGTTAAATCGCTGTAACCCCAAAACTGTTTTTGAGATTTTTCTATTATATTAAAATCAAGATAAGGTATTATTTCATTAGCAATATCCCCACCTGAAATATCAAATATTCCAGATATTTTATTATCATTATAAAAATTCATCAATGCCTCTGCCCTCTGCAAAGCACTCCCTTGAAATATAGATTTATCAGCATAAATATATTCACTGAAAACAGGTTCTAAAAATATATCGTTTAGAATTCCGGACAAGTTTTCAACATTTTCCTTTGAATATGTGGATAACCCATTCGAGCAGGCAACAATGCCAATCTTTTTTGTATTAAACATATAGCTTCCTTTCTGTTAAAGAAAACCCCGATACTTATCGTCAAAGTATCGGGGAGTAAAATACTTATTTCAGCCAACGACAAGTCAATGCCGTTTATTATAAATCATTCCTCACCGCTGTAAAAATGACCGCTCTCACCATTATTATAGGTAATACCGGTGTTCGAGTCGTAGAAGGAATAATCATTTGTATAATCATTGAAGAACCAGTAGCCATTCTCACTGCCTGCATCATTAGGAACATCATACTGCGACTGAGTTTGTTCACTGCCTGGACGTCTAGGTCTGGTGGTATTACTCTCAACATCTTCATAAGGCTGAGATTCTGTATACTCTCCTGTTTCGTCTTCGGATTCAACTGAACTCTCAGATTCTGTTTCCTCAGTAAGTTCTGAGATTACATCATCATGCTTATAAACAATCGTAGCCTCCGGAAGTGCATTTACAAGCTCTTCATATTCTGATTTAGTTATCCCAGTATCGGCAACATCAAGATACTTTAAATTCTCACAAAAATAGAGATTTTCAAAATCTGAAATCTCATTTCCTGAGATATCAAGGCTTTCCATAAATGTCATTCTCTTTAGGAAATAAACCTCGCTTATACGAGTATTAGAAACATCAAGTGTCAACATATTTGTAATATTTCTGATAGGTCTTACAGAACTTATCGAAGTATTTGCAAGTTTTAAATTGCTCAAATATGTCATATTCTCCAAAACCGAAATATCTTCAAGCTTAGGCATTTTCAATTCAAGCTCACGAATATCCACAGACTGAGCCAAGCTTGAAATATCGTCTGCTTTCTCACTATACAAATACACATTTTTAAGCTTTTTCAAGCCGTCAAGAGGAGATAAATCGGAACAGCTTTTGATGTCAAGCTTTAGCGTTTGAAGCTTTGGCATATACTTAACAGCACCAATTGACTGCAAGTCGCCTCCTGTTACCATAAGAGAAGTAAGGTTTTTAAGCGAGCTAAGCTTAATAATATCGGAAATATTATTATTGGAAATATCTAAGGATTGTAACTGAATAAGGTCACTGATGTAGCTCAAATTTTCAAAGCTGCAATCTGTAATTGTCAAATCGCTAATTTGCGTAAGAGAATTAAGTCCAGAAAAATCCTTAATTTCGCAGCTATTTAGCGTGAGCGTTTGAAGATACGGACAGTCAATCAAAGGTTCAAACGAACTAATTGTAGTATCTGACAGCTCAACCGTAGTAACTGCCTTATTAAAGAAAACGTTGCCGAAAATAAATTCTTCTTTTGCAAGCGGGCTTTCTATTGCAGGCACATCATTTGTATTAACAGACGATGTACTGGCAGACGGCAGCGAAGACGGTGACCATTCAGAAGAAACCGTTTCCTGCTCGCTCTCCTTATTACAAGCTGTCAAAAGCGAAAGCATCATAGCTACGCATAGAGCAGAGCAAATAATTTTTAGCGACTTGTTCATATATACACCTCAAAAAGTAGTTGTCAATCAATACCAATCGTCATAATCATTAGTATAATCGTTGCTGTCACCGTACTCATAGTAATCGTAGTCATTGTCATTATCGTTGTCGTTATCATCAACGATATCATCAGGAGTATACTCGTCAGGCTCGCTTACAAGTCCTAACTCATCGTCCTCATTTTGAGAAGACTCGTCCTCGGAGCTGTCTGTATCTTCCTCATCAGTATCTGTATCCTCATCTTCTTCAAGGCCACGGTTAAGCTCTTCATCGGTGATAATAAAGTTACTCTTAACTTCACACTCTGGAAGAAGTATCATAAGCTTAACAACATCATTACGCTCAAGATTGGAGTCTGTAACATCAAGCTCCTTAAGCTCAATAAGATCAATAAATACGTCCTTATCCTCAGGATTAATCGCCTTGATATCAAGCTTTTTCAAGCTGGTAAGACTTGTAAGGAACGAAAGATCAGACACTGTATTGCAAGCAATGTTAAGCTCCTCCAAGCTTGTGAGCGATGAAAGCACCTCACCGTCGGAAATTGCATTGCTTCCAAGATTAAGCACCTTTAGATGATTAAGGCTTGCAATAGGTCCGATATCAGTAATCAGATTCGACTCAAGGTTAATGCTCTCAAGGTCACGGCACTTTTCAATAGCAGTAATATCGTTGATAAGATTATTTGTAAAATTAATTGTTTTCAGCTTAGTAAGCTTTTCCAAACCTGTCAATGTTTTCAGATTAGCATTAATTACAGAAAGATTTTCAATTGTTGACACATCTGCAAGTGATTTCAAATCTGTCATATCGCTTGTACCGATAATTACTGTTTTCAGTTTTGGCAAATCACTCAAAAATTCAAGGTCTGTCAAATTAGAGGAAAGCACGCAAAAATACTCAAGATTTGTACATGTAGAGATAAATTCCAAATCCTCGTCTGTAAACGTAACATCGCCAAGCTGAAGCTCAGTATCGCTCTGACTGAACTTAACATTTCCGATCTTGTAGGATGCGCCTGAAGGCACATCTCCTGTAGCCACTGCCGACATATTCTGCGTAGGCTGATCGGGAGAATTCACAGAACTATTTACATTGTTCTTGTTATTCTTATCCTTACAACCCGCAAAAGAAAACAGCATACCAGCAGCCACAGCAGCACAAATTATTCTTTTTCCATATTTCATCACACTGTTCATCCTTTCGATGAATTCGACTTTTAGTATGTAGTCACAAAACATCACTATAGTTGAATTTATTATAATATATTTATTGCATTAAATCAAGAAAAGCTACAAACCTTTAACCTTTTCTGAAAAATATAACATTTTATTCATAGTTTGTTTAAATTTTGTTAATTTAATTCCAACGTGAAATAAACATCTTAATAACTTCTATTGAAGTTTCAGCAGCCTTTTTCATAAAAGCCGAATAATCGGTATGAGAGTTCTCGTCACCGCCGTCGGAAATTGCTCTGATAATAGAGAATCGAACGTCATTAATATAGCATGCCTGGGCAATCGCACCGCCCTCCATTTCACAAGCAATGGCTGAGAATTTATCAATAATCGACTGCTTTTTCTCGTTGTCATTGATAAAGCAGTCACCAGTAGCTATCGTGCCAACCTCACAATGCAGCCCTAACTCCTCTACGCTGTCCATTAAAATGGAGCTGATCTTCGTATCAGTAGGAATGTACACAAGATTTAATCCTGAAATTAAGCCCGGCTCATCACCCAAAGCAGTAGTATCAATGTCATGCTGAACCACTCTATCAGCAATTGCAATGTCGCCTATGGAAAGTTCGTCCGACAATGAACCGGCAACACCTGTGTTTATGATTACATCAGGCTTAAAGCCAAGAATCATAGTCTGCGCACAAACAGCAGAGAAAACCTTACCAATACCGCAAACGGCAGTAACTACTGTCTTACCGAGGATTTCACCCTTAACAAATTCAATGCCACTGATATTAATGGTTACTTCATTTTCCATTAATGCTTTCAACCCGTCAATTTCCACCTGCATAGCACCAATGATACCAATATCAACTTTACTCATCATACTTAAAATCAACCTCCAATTTACTATTTAAAACTTCAAGATATTTTTTGCACTCTATCACGCATGGTTCAAGAGCAAGATTCTTATAATTGCCACATTCCTTACGTTCTGCCCCGAAAACAGCACCCTTATGATCTATAATCTGCTGCAAAACCTTTTTTACAGTTGTCAAAACAATCTGAGGTTCAACACTTTTCACAATCAGATAGAAACCTGTCTGACACCCCATAGGGCCAAAATAAATAACGCTGTCGCCTATCTCAGAGCTTCTTACATATGTTGCGAACATATGCTCAACGGTGTGCATTGTTATGTTATCCATATAGTCGCCGCCGTTAGGCTTTCTTGTTCTCAGGTCATATGTAATCAAATCACCGTCTGTTCGTGAGATATAAATGCCCGGAACAATTTTATCATGATCAGCTTTGAAGCTTTCTATTTTCTTTACTTCACTCAAAAATAATCCCCCTAAACAAAATATTTATCCTACATATTAACTATAACCGAAAAAGCCGCCAACGTCAAGTCAGCGGTCGAAATTTACAGCTATTATTTTATTCCATTTTAAAAATTATCAAAAAAGCAAAAAAGCACTTGCAAAAAATTATGCAAGTGCTTCCTGGTGCCGGTGGCCGGACTCGAACCGGCACGGTATCGCTACCGGTGGATTTTGAGTCCACTACGTCTGCCAATTCCATCACACCGG
>CACYEJ010000127.1 GCA_902773395.1 uncultured Ruminococcus sp. | reverse complement strand
GTGATAGTTTACCGGGAATCGTGTGACAGTAGGCTGCTTCAATCGAAGCGGCCTTTTTTCGGCCCTTTTTGGCCCGACGTGCCGCCTACGCCGTACCGGTCCGGGTTTGTGTTCAACCCGGGCTGATGAGGGGCAACAGAGGCGCACGTACGGGGCACCACGCAAACCGCTATAAACATCTAAAAACGCAGACAAACAATTGAAAAAAACTGACTTTTGAAGTATAATTGAGACTGGTTATTGATAACCAAAACCGACCGACATGAGGTGAAACCATGATTGAGCACGCAGAAGAGAAATGGATAAACATTAATGAGGCAGCCGAGTTTTTTGGAGTTAAACCGGCAACAATTCGTGATTGGATTCGGAAAGGCAAAGACATCCCGGCCCAGAAGATTGGAAAAGCGTGGAGATTTAAGTATTCCGAGCTCGATGCATGGGCAAATCAGCAGGAAGGTACCAAACGTGCTGAAAGCAAATAAGCCAAAGACTGACAACTAACGACAACGAAACGGAGACAAGAGGTATGGCTGTGAAGAAATCAGAACTCTACTCAATGCTCTGGGAAGCTTGCAACAAACTTCGGGGTGGCGTAGAGCCTGCTCGGTATAAAGATTATGTACTGGTATTGTTGTTCCATAAATATGTATCTGACAGATATAAGGGACAACCTTTTGGGATGTTCAAAGTGACGCCTGAGACGTCTTTTGATGCACTCATTCAGGCAAAAGGCAAATCGGATGTTGGTGAGCGCGTAAATAAGATTATTCAGCGTTTCATGGAGGATAATCACCTACAGGGGGCGTTACCTGAAGTAAGCTTTATCAATACAGATGAGCTTGGCTCAGGAAAAGAGCTTGTAGATAAAGTTTCCGGACTAATTGGTGTTTTCCAAAATCCAGCCATTGACTTCCGAACAAATCGTGCCAGCGGTGATGATATCATCGGCGACGCTTACGAGTATTTCATGATGAAATTTGCCCAGGAGTCTGGTAAAAGTAAAGGACAATTCTACACTCCGAGCGAAGTGTCACGGATCATTGCGCGTCTGATTGGAATCGGCAAGATTCGTGCTGAACCAGACAAGTACTGGACACTTTTCGATCCGGCTGCTGGAAGTGGGAGTTTACTCATTCGTGCTGCAGACGAAGCACCAATTGGTGAAGATGGCAATTCTCTTGTGACAATATTCGGTCAAGAAAAAGATCATTCTACTGCAGGTCTTGCCACTATGAATCTTATTTTACATCAAAAAGGAAATGGTGAGATTAAGCGCGGAAATACACTTTCCGATCCGCAGTTTAAAGATAGATTTGGTCAGTTGCGGCGCTTTGACTTTATTGTCATGAATCCACCGTTTTCGGACAAATCATGGAGTGATGGGCTAAAAGCAGATGCTGATCCGTTTCATCGCTTTGATGGATTTGGGATTCCTCCGGAAAAGAACGGAGACTATGCTTGGTTCTTACATGTGATTAAATCTCTTGATCCTGATCGCGGTAAAGCCGGGATTGTTATGCCGCATGGTGTTCTTTTCCGTGGCAATTCTGAGGAAACGATACGACAAGCGCTTCTTCAGACTCATTATATTAAGGGCATTGTTAGTCTTCCCGCTAATCTGTTCTATGGTACAGGAATTCCTGCGTGTCTTATTTTTATAGACAAGGAGCATGCAGATACACGAGAGGGTGTTTTCTTCATTGATGCCAGCAATGGCTATAAAAAAGAAGGCAACAAGAATAGGCTCCGCGAACAAGACATTGAAAAGATTGTTCGCGTATATACCGCACAGGAAGAGATAAAAGGCTATTCTCGATTGGTTTCCTATTCTGAGATAATAGACAAAAATGAAGGAAGTCTGAATGTTCCAAGATATATTCAAAAAATTGATGATTCTCTTCCTCAAAATATAGCTGCGCATCTTCACGGGGGAATACCTAAGCATGATATTGATACCCTTGAAAAACTATGGATAGTATCTCCTGAATTGAAAGAAAGAATTTTCCAGTGCGTTGATCGTGCTCATGAGATCTATCATCTTGCCCTTCCATCAAATAAGATTGAAGAAGTCTTTACACAGGATGAAAGACTGAAAGCAGAAAAACAAAAAGAAGGAGAAGAAGTATTTGAGCTATGGCAGGATGAAGTAAAGAAGCATCTGTTAAACATTAGCGAAGAAACTGATCCTAAAGCATTTATACGTATGTTAGGCTCCCTGATTTTGGAGGCATATTCAGAATCCCGGTTCCTGGATAATTATGATATATATGATTGCTTACTGAACTATTGGAATGAAAAGCTCCAAGACGATGTTTATGCTATCAAAGCATATGGTTATGAAACGGCTCGTGATGTTGAATACGTTTATGGAACAAAAAAGAAAAAGGATGAAAATGGCGAAGAAACAACGATTGAAGATAAGTCAAAAATTAAATCGTTTGATGGCGCTCTCATTCCTCGTTCCATTATTGAACGTGTTTACTTTGCGAATGAACTCGATATAATTGCTGGCCTTACTAAACAACAAGAACAGATTGCTTCGGATATGGAAGAACTGCGGTCAGAAGAGTCTGGCGACGATGGTCTTCTTAAAGAGGCTCTTTCTGAAAAAGGAGAACTGCCCAAAGGCAACCTAGCAAAACGGATAAAAGAACTGGAGCTAAAAAAGCAATCTCCAGAGATGCTTGCACTAACAGATCTCATAACATCCTTTGATGCCGGGGATATAGATACCCTTGAAAAGATAGCTGCAGAAACACCTTCCATTGAGCAATATGGGATTCGGAATAAAAATGGATCTTTTGCGAAGGCAAAGATGAAAGCTGCTCTGAAAATAGCGATAGACGATGCTACAATTCCGGATATTTATCAGGACGAGTATGCCGCTCTGATTGCGTATCGTGAAAAAATGGATGCCTATGATGCACTGGGCAAGGATCTTAAAGCAGCACAGAAGGCACTTGATGATCTTGTGCTCGCAAAATACAGTGAGTTAACGATCGATGAAATCAAACATCTTTTGTTTGATGAAAAGTGGATGACACGAATTCAAAACGATATTGTTGGTGAGATTGATCGAATACTAAATGATTATGCTGCACGTGTTATTATAATTGCCAAGCGCTATGAACATACACTTGGAGAGATTGAAAGCCGGACTGATGCATCTAAGAAGAATGTCAAGCAGGCATTAGAAAGGATGGGATAT
>CACYEJ010000126.1 GCA_902773395.1 uncultured Ruminococcus sp. | reverse complement strand
CCTGAGGAAAATCCTGAAGAAGCTGCTCAAAGCTAATGCAGTTGAGTGATATATGTTCGATACAATTACAATAATTATAGCTTTATGCTTGGCGGTTCTCGGTTTTGTATCGGGACCGCTGGGCTGTAAGATCCTCAATAAGATACCGGCACATTGGCTTTGCGATTACGATGAAACTCCGTCCGAGGAGCTTAAAAATGGAATCCGCTTTAAGATGAAGCCTTTTGGTTTAATTTTTGGAGCAGTTGAGGCTGTGGCTATGTCGGTGGCTGCGCTGGTTTATGGTTTGTCTCCTTTATTGCCCACAATTGTTATACTTTTCTTTGTGATGATTTTGATCTCGGCTTCCGACGGTAAGTATACGATCATACCCGATCAGTTTACGGCTGCCGTTGCTGTTATCGGAATAATAACTGCTGTTATTGATATGCTTACAGAGAAAAGATTTATCTCGCAGTGGTATAGTCCGCTGCTTGGAGCTTTGGTTGGAGGCGGGCTGCTTTTTGCGCTTGATATGTTAAGCACGGCGATCTTCAAAAAATCAGGCTTTGGCTTTGGCGATGTAAAGCTTATGGCTGCTTTGGGTCTTATGCTTGGATTAAAGTATGTTTTGATACTTATTTTGATGTCATCATTTGTGGCGGCATTTCATTTTTTGTATCTTATTTTTGCAGGCAAGGCAAAGAAAGGTATTTATCTGCCGATGGGTCCGTACATCTGCTTGGGTACAGTTTTTACCGTTCTTTTAGAGCCTAAATTTGCGGATATATTTAATATGTATAAAATGCTTCTTGAAATGGAGGCATTGCCGTAAGGCACCTTATCATGTATTTAGATTTGCACCTGACGAGGGTCAGATAGGTGCAAATCTAATATATACATCCAATAGTTTTACAAATAAAAATGCAGGACAGCATATTTATCCTGCGTTCACAGCCGCTGTGAAAAAGCGGAAATTTAATATGATTTTGATCATACGATCGTCTGTTTTTTAATAAATGTTACAGCTATACGGGCATTTCACATTTTGCCGGCATATTTTTTAGGCAAGTCATGTAAAGTTGTACATAATTTTTGAACGTTTGATCTATAAAACAGCTAACATCGAAATTAAGAAAAAGGAGTCCTGTTATTATGAGAGGAAGCAGCTTGAAAATTGGTCAGATCCTTATAAACATGGGTGCTATTACACCGGATCAGCTTGACCAAGCACTAAGTATGCAAAAAGTAAATAATCTTCGTCTTGGTGAAATTATTATAAAAGAGAAGATGTGCGAGGAAGAGAAGGTTTGCTATGCGCTGTCAAAGCAGTTCTCTATTCCGTTTGTGGATCTGGACGAGGTTGAGCTTAAGGAAGAATTATCTAATATTATTTCGGCTGATCTTGCAGAACAGTCAATGGTTGTACCGCTTGAACTTGATGAAGCAACAAGAACGCTCACAATTGCCGTTGCGGATCCGCTTGATTACAAGAATCTGAACAGAATTCAAACAACAACAAAAATGTCGCTGCAGACAGTTATTGCAGCACCTTCACAGATCACAAAAGCACACCGCGCTTTGTATGCTTCCAGAAAAGCACAGGACGAGGCACGTGAATTTATTGCAAGCCAGGTAAGTCAGTCAGGTAAAGAAGACGAGATCGATGCTGCTAAGGCTGCCGCTGACGATCAGCCTATCATCAGGTTCGTTAATAACATGATTGAGGAAGCAGTTCGCCTTAAAACATCTGATATTCATATTGAGCCGATGGAAGATGTTCTCCTTATTCGCTTCAGAATCGACGGTAAGCTTCAAAAATATATGGAAACAAGCTCCCAGCTTGCTCCTTCTGTTACATCACGTATTAAGTTTATCGGAGGCATGAACATTGCCGAAAAACGTATACCTCAGGACGGTCGTATCAACTATCGTGTTGGTACAACAGAGGTAGATATGCGTATTTCTATTCTCCCCGTTGTTTTCGGAGAGAAGGTCTGCGCCCGTATTACCACAGCTATCGG
>CACYEJ010000125.1 GCA_902773395.1 uncultured Ruminococcus sp. | reverse complement strand
TTTGGAGCGGAAACAAGAAGCTTGTTCTGAATTCAATTAACAAAGAATTTGACAGAAGAAATATTATTCAGGGACAAAAATTGATTGGAAAGCCACGACATACATAACGCACACCTGCGTTTTGAGTATAAATTAAAATTCAATACCTTTCCGTGCCTTTATTCCCTTTTGGTATGGGTGCTTTATCGGCTGAATTTCACTGACATAATCCGCTGCTTTAATGAATTTTTCCTGCGGACGTCTGCCGGTTATGACAAGCTCAATTTCATCGGGCTTTTCAAATACTATTCTGTCTGCTGTTGTGCGGTCTAAAAGCTCGTATTCGTAAGCTGCGTTGAACTCGTCAAGTATCAGCAAATCTATCTCTCTGTTTTTCATTTTTTTCTCAGCAGCTTGCAGAAGTTCATTGTGACACTTGGCGGCTGCGTTTTTTGTTTCGTCATTCATCTTGAAGCTAAATCCATAATTTCTGTCGCACCTTGCAACAGTGATATTCGGCACTGCTTCAAGTATACTCAGCTCCGAGGTATATCCGCCTTTCAAAAGCTGCACAATATGAACTCTCATTCCGCTGCCTGCTGCTCTGACTGCAAGCCCGATTGCAGCAGTTGTCTTTCCCTTGCCGTCACCGCAATAAATATGTATAAGTCCCATTTATATTCCCTCCTCCATAATCCGGTATATCATATCCATATTCAGATTTTGACGAACGTTTTCGGCTAAAAGGTCATACTGCTGTTCTTTATACTTTTTTCTGTCAACGGCTGAGCCGACATAGTTTAGCCCCTTTCTTTGATACAGGGCTTTCACAAGCTTTTCGGCTGCGTCTTTCGTATCAAAAATCCCATGCACATAGCTGCCGGCTATATTATTATTATATGCTCCGTCTGATGCGCCGTTTTCAAAGGAAGCAAATGTGTTTGTATGAACTGCCGTTTTTCCCATATGTATTTGATATCCCTCAAATTGTGCATTGTCCAACGCACTGAAAAATCCGCTTTTACATGTGATATTGCCCGTTGTGAGAGTACGTGTCTTTTTGCTTTCAAATACTGTTTCTATATCCAGCAATGCCATTCCGGATATTTCGCCGCCGCACTCCAGATTTTCGGGATCGGATATTTTTTTGCCTAATATTTGATATCCTCCGCATATTCCAAAAATCGGCACTCCGCTTAGGCTGCATGTTTTTACGGCAGCTTCAATACCTGTTTCTCGAAGCCAACACATATCGGATATTGTGCTTTTTGTTCCGGGGATAATGATAATATCAGGTGTTCCAAGCTTATCCGCTTTTGAAATGTACCTTACCGTAACATTCTCGAATTGCGAGAACACATCAAAATCGGTAAAGTTTGACATTCTAGGCAGACATATTACAGCTATATATATTAATCCGGAAACATTATTGTAAAGCTTATCAGACAGACTGTCCTCATCGTCAATATCGCACCTGATATACGGTACTACTCCGACAACAGGCTTTTTTCCACGCTCTTCGAGAATTCTCACGCCGTCGTCAAAAAGCCTTCTGTCACCACGAAACCTATTGACAACAAGTCCCTTTACCATAGAAAGCTCGTCCTTTTCAAGAAGCAGCAGCGTTCCAAGCAGTTGAGCAAAAACTCCTCCTCTGTCAATGTCGCCTACAAGCAGAACGGGAGATTTTGTAAGCTTTGCCATTCCCATATTCACTATATCATCTGACTTCAAATTAAGCTCAACGGGACTTCCCGCACCCTCTATCACAATAATATCGTACATACTGTCAAGCTTCGAATAAGCCGACATAATCTCCGGCAGAAAATCCTTTTTACGCTTAAAGTACTCGGCTGCTCTCATATTGCCGATGACCTCGCCATTTAAAATTACCTGAGAGCCTGAGTCTGTTGTAGGCTTTAGCAAAATCGGATTCATCAAAACACTTGGCTCAACTCCTGCTGCTTCTGCCTGCATTACCTGTGCCCTGCCCATTTCCAGACCGTCCTTTGTGACAAACGAATTCAGTGCCATATTTTGCGATTTAAAGGGTGCAACTCGATAGCCGTCCTGCTTGAATATCCGACAAAGAGCCGCTGCAATAAAGCTCTTGCCTGCATTTGACATTGTTCCTTGAATCATTATAGATTTAGCCATTTTTGATAATCCTTTCGATTGCGTGAACAAGCACCTCGTTTTCCTCGTGCGTTCTCACGGCTATTCGGAAATGACCGCTCTCCAGATTTACAAAGCCCTTGTTATCTCTTATAGCAATAGCTTCTTTTAGAAGAAGTCTGTCAAGCGGCAAATCTGTTTTAAATAGAATAAAATTCACCATAGAGGGGTAAACCTTAAACCCAAAGTTAGCTAGCTTCTCCGTTAAATAATCACGCTCTTTCTTGACATAAGAAACCGTTCGTGAGAGATAATCATTTTCTGACAAAGCCGCTTCTCCTGTAATCTGTGCGGCGGCAGATACACTCCAACATTGACCGATGCTTTCGATTTTACAGCAAAACTTTTCGTCCCTGCAAATCAGATAGCCAAGCCGCAAGCCTGCCATTGCATATATTTTTGTAAATGCTTTGAGGATAATTATATTATTGCAGTCGGCTCTCAGTCGGTACTTTTCGCTTTCTTCGACAAAGCTCATAAAACATTCGTCAACCACTATTCGCACATTATTCGCTTTGCATTTGCTTATAATGCTGTTCATTAATTCAGGCTCGCAAATATTACCGACAGGGTTATTTGGATTACAGAGAAACATGAGGTCTATATCATCTATTGCAGACAGAATGCCTTTGTCAAGCACAAAGTCTTTTTCCGGATTCAGAAAGTAATGCTCCACTTTACAGCCGAAGCTTTTCAATGCACGTTCGTATTCGGAAAAAGTTGGAGCAAGAACTAAAGCTTTTTTAGCGTTTGCTGCATTTGCTAACTTATATATCAAATCGGCAGCACCGTTACCGCATACAATATTGCTTTCGCCGATATGTTCAAACTCCGCTATAGCTTTTTTTAATCGTGTGTGATTCACATCGGGATATCTTTCAAGCATTGATATATTGTCAATTAATGCCGCTTTTGCACTTTCGGGCATGCCTAACGGATTTATATTTGCGGAAAAATCATACAAGATTTTCTGAGAATAAACATCGCCGCCATGTACGGATTTTATCATAGCACCACACCCCATATTACAGCTCTGAGCATAACGCAAAGCAGCAGCATCAGCACAGATGTACAATACATCAGATTGTTTGCAAGACGGATATCGTTGTTTTCAATCGGACGTATATCATCGCCAATCGTTTCCTTTTTGCACAGCTTCCCAAAATAATACGCATCTCCGGCAAGCATAACGTCAAGTGCCCCTGCACACGCTGCTTCGGTTTGAGCGGAGTTGGGGCTTGCATGATTTCTTCGGTCACGTTTCCATATTTTCATAGCGTTTTTACCGTCCAGCTTTAATATATACGCTGATAATATCATAAGTACAGCAGTTATTCTTGAGGGAATATAATTTAAGATATCGTCAAGTCTTGCGGCAAATCTCCCGAAATTTATGTACTTGTCGTTTTTGTAGCCAATCATTGAATCAAGCGTATTCGCCGCCTTATAAAAGAAACCGAATGCAGCACCTCCAAGCGTCATATAAAACATTGGTGCTGTCACACCGTCTGATGTATTTTCGGCGACAGTTTCTACAGCAGCCTTTATAATACCTGTTTTATCGAGGGAGTCCGTATCACGTCCGACAATCATAGATACAGCCTTTCTTGCTTTTTCTATGTTATCACGGCGAACGGCTCTGTACACTTTCATACTCTCTGTTTTCAGGCATTTTGCAGCGATAAGATAATAGAAGAATATCCCCTCAACAACTGCACCAAACCAGACGTTAAGCGAATAGCAGCCAAGCAGCAAAAGCTCCGGAACAATCGCAGACAGAATCAAAACGGTAACAGCAAGCATTGTACCGGATAGTCTTTCGTTTTTGACAAATCTGCGAAAAAGGACTTCAAGCTTTGTAATTAGAGTTCCGATAAGCCGTATTGGGTGCGGCATTGAGTATGGGTCGCCAAGCTGCATATCAAGCAGAAAGCCTAAAAGCAGCGGCAATATATTAAGAATAATTTTCATAAGATTTCCTCAACTATTTCAATTTTTCCGCTTTCGTATCTGCATAGATAGCCGCAGCCGTTTTTCACTTGGTAATCGTAAAACGATTTTTTCGGAACGGCAAATCGTTCAAGCACCGCCATTATAGTTCCGCCATGCACCACGAATGCAGCGGACTCAACACTTGAAAGCTTGGATACAGCATTTTCAAAAGCAGCAATGCAGCGGTTCACAAAATCCTCGTGCGGCTCACCGTTCGGAAAAGGGAGCGTACCCATACTGTCCAGCCATTTGAGATAGCGTGCGTCATTACAAAGCTCGCTGTAGTTTTTACCCTCAAAATCTCCGAAATTACATTCACGCAGGTTTTCTTCTATCAATATAGGTTTATCGGGAAAAATTATCTTCGCCGTTTGTATGCAGCGTTTCATTGGACTGCACACAACGGTTGTTACATTTGGATAATAACGGCTTTCAAGCTCATGTATGCCCTCCTTGCAAAGCTCCTCATCGGTAGTGCCAATATAGCGTTTTTCAAGGTTTCCGGCTGTTTTGCCGTGTCGGATAAATAGAATGTTCATCTTATCAGTCCTTAATATTTATTGCTATTCCGCACACGATTCGTGTAACAATATCTGCATTTTCAGCAAGCAGACAGCCAACTCGTCCCGTTTGCTCCCGCCATATTCTGTCTTTTTTCTCAATAGGTATTATTCCGCTGCCAATCTCGTTCATTATAATTACTGCCTGCGGATATTTCCGAATGAGCGACTTTGTATACGCAATAGGGTCTGCACCGTTTTCAAGAAGATTTTTAACAGCAAGATGATAGTTATTAATACACTTTATGTTCGGATTTGAACAACCGTAAAGCTCCTCGCCGTTTACAATTTTCTCGACACTCAGATGATATTTATTTACTGCATAATCAAGCTTTCCCTGATTTGCACCGCCTATTATTAATATCAAAAAATCACCTCCGCTATTACGGCAAAACCAAGAATACTCAGCTCGCATATCTGTAAAAACCAGCCTGCTAAATCTCCTGTTATACCTCCGAATTTTTTTACGGAAAAACGCTTGTAATATATAATCGAAACCGCACCGCCCAGTATTGCAGCCGTACCGCATTTTAAATTCAAATAAATCATTATAGCAGATGTGAGCGTAATATAAAAAATCTCTGCTCCAATCGTTAGCTTTCTATAAGCCGTCTTTGAAAAGCTTTGAAGTGTACCGTTCTTTTTTGCACATGGAAATGTGACTGCCGCAAGACCGCTCCATGCTCTTGACATTACAAAACCAAGTGCAATAATCATTAGAGTTCTAAAGCTTTTAATCTCCGCAAAGAATCCTATTTGCAGCATAAGATATACTGCCAAGTCGATTGCCGCAAAAGCTCCTATTCTGGAGTCGCTCATTATCTCCAGCATTTTTTCTCGGC
The DNA here is from genome assembly GCA_902773395.1 of uncultured Ruminococcus sp. Next base: position 1,778 of record CACYEJ010000125.1, on the reverse strand, counting down.
TGCCAAAGCTAGCCTTTGCATCGCATACGTCACAAAATCCGTCAAGATGTATTCCTCCGGTAATCAAAATCGGTATTGCCGCCGACACCGCCGAAAACAGCATAGAACCAACCCCGAACCGCCTGCACACCCAAAACCATATAATAAGCAATCCGCCTATCACTGCGCCGATAAGCGGAAAGAAGCAAAGTGAAAACCGTCTGTTTTCCTCTTTCCATTCAACCGGCGGCATGGGTATCCTTGAATACATCAGAAACGCTGAGCAAAAGGATTTTATCACCGACACAACGGATTCTCTCCTTTCAGAATTATCGGTATTCCATAAACACACTCTATGACACAATCGGCGGCTGAGGAAAGCTCTCTGTTAAGCCTGCCCATATTCTCGATATATCTCATAGTTCCGTCATTATAAACAGCTCCGTCCTCTCCCACCTGATTTGTTACGACAACCAGTATCTCAGACTGTTCGCTGAGTTTTTTTATACCGTATAATATTTTTGGTGTGGGATTGTCGATATTATTCTCAAACATCTCATTGGCACAAAGATTTCCTATACATTCAAGCAGCACTGCACTTTTATTCTGTACGCATACATTTTGAATGTCGGTATACTGCTCTATGGTTTCAAAGTGCTTTTCACTTCGCATAGCTTTGTGGCGTTTGATTGCCGCAAGTGCTTCTTCTCCAAAAGGCTGCATTGCTGCAATATAATATCGTTTTGTATCATAGGAAGTGATTATAGTTTCAGCCAAGCTTGATTTGCCTGATTTGCTGCCGCCTGTAATAAGAATAAGCATTACTGCTCCACGTACCTTTCAATCGGAAGATTCTCAAATTTATGTGTTGAATTATACACCGCAAGTGCAGCATCTAAGAGAGGAAGCAGCATTGCACCGCCTGTCCCCTCGCCCAAGCACATCTCGGCTGTAATCAGAGGTTTCATATTCAAATAATCAAGAAGCAACATTCCGGCAGGCTCCTTTGACACATGAGAACACAACACATATTCTCTCACCGCCGGACAAATTTTACAAGCCACAGCGGCGGCAGCGGCGGAAATAAATCCGTCCATAACAACGGGTACTCTATATATTGCTCCGCCTAAAAACAAGCCTGTCATGCCGCAAATATCGAAGCCGCCCAGCTTTGAAAGAAGCTCTACCGGCTCGCTTACATCAGGCTGATTAACCTCTATGGCACGATTGATTACGTTAATTTTTCTCTTTAAGCCCTCGCTGTCAAGACCTGCTCCCCTGCCTGTTACCTCGTGGACAGGCTTATTCAAAAGTACCGCTGCAATCGCCGAAGATGTTGTTGTATTGCCGATACCCATTTCACCGGAAACGATAATTTTATAGCCTTTTCTCTTACAATCGGACACCATATCTATACCGACTGATATCGCTTGTCTTGCTTGGTCTGGTGTCATGGCTGAACCTTTGGAAATATTCGCTGTACCGTAAGCAATTTTTCTGTTCAGGATTCTGCTGTCATGAACATCGGTAAGCATACCTATATCAACAGTGACAACGTCTGCACCATAGCAATTGGCAATATGATTAATATTCGATGTGCCGTTTGCCGCTGCTTTTGCGACTACGGCAGTAACGCTGCTGTCTGTTTGTGTAACGCCTTCGCACACAACACCGTTATCAGAACACATCAATACTGTGCAGCGTTTGTTTATATTAAAGTTTTCATCGCCCATAATGCCCGCAATTCTTATTACATACTCTTCAAGCAATCCTAAGCTATGCAGCGGCTTTGCTACATT
>CACYEJ010000124.1 GCA_902773395.1 uncultured Ruminococcus sp. | reverse complement strand
TTTTGTTTGACGATATGTTTCGAGTATGTGTTGAGTATGTATATAAAGTAAGTTTGTATATGAGTTTGGATTGTCAGTACGGTGAGTGTCTATTGGTATAACAGGCGGTTAATCAGCCTTAAATTCAGATGATAAATATTTGCATGTATTGACAAAATATTGCTTAATATTTAAAGAAAAATTCATACTGTATTAACAAACTAATTTTAATATGGGGTATAATATAGTTGTACTCAAAACGGTACCGCAGCCGCTTTCGAGTACAATGTTCTACCCTCCTCAAAATGTACCCCTCAAACTAAAGGAAACAGCCGATTGCCCGCAACAATTGGCTGTTTTCCTGTATATTAAGTATTCAAAATCCAAATAACTTTTAAAGGAGGCATAAGAATGTCCAGAGGCGATATTGCGAAGAATTACTTTTTAAACGGCTACAACTGCTCACAGTCTGTTGTGCTTGCTTTCAGCGACATGACAGGCTTAACCTCGGATTCACTTGCAATGCTTGCCCAGCCCTTTGGCGGCGGTATGGGCGGTATGCGTGAGGTGTGCGGTACTGTCAGCGGAATGTGGATTGTGCTTGGCGCTTTGTTTGGTGATTCACAGCCGAAAAATCCCAAGAAACGAAACGAACTGTATGCTCGTGTGCGTGAGCTTGCCCAAAGGTTTGAAGACGATAACGGAAGTCTGATTTGCCGTGAGCTTCTTGGGCTTACTCCTTTAGGCAGCAGCAAGGGTCTTGTTGGTGACAAGCCAATCGTTACCAATAAGAATAAACGTCCGTGTCCTGAGCTTTGCAAATATGTTGGCGATCTGCTCGAAGAGTACATAGACGAACACCAAAGCGAAATTGTTAATTCAAAATAAGCTCTTTATAACCATTGCATTTGTTATCGGGGGACGCTTCTTTGCTGAGCGTTCCCCTCTGTCATTTTTTCTAAATTTCAATCCTTCCCCACGAATAGTTCACCTTAGCATCAATTATGTTACAAAATTTTAACAAACAAATTTTAGTTTTCTATTGATTTTATATGAGAATTAATGTAATATAGAAGTAGCGAATATATTGACAAGGGGCTTTGCTGTTTGTATTTTGTTTAATTTGACGTGTAATGTGAACATTATGATGAATGTTAGTCGGGTGATTATTATGGATATCAGAATTAAGAAAACCAAAAGTGCAATTAGCGGCGCTTTTATGCAGCTTCGTACAAAAAATGCTGTCGAGAAAATTTCCGTTACCGAGTTGTGCAAATTGGCTGGTGTCAATAAATCTACCTTCTATGACCATTATCGTGATATCTACGACCTGTCTGATAAAATAGAAACACAAATAGTCGAGGAAATCGTGGCTACTATTGATAACCCTCAGAATATATTTGATGATCCCGGTGGGTTCACAAAAAAACTGTTCTATGCGTATACGGAAAAAGAACGTATTGTCAATATCGTGTTCTCAGGGACAAGAGCGGCTTTCCTTCCGGAGAAAACAGAGCTTATTCTAAAACAGCTCGTGTTTCGCCTTCGCCCCGAATACGAAAACGATGTCGAAAAAAACGTCCTTTTCAGTATGAAAATCTACGGCGGATTCTATGCGTTTCAGGCAAATAAGAAATTTAATACCGATAAGGTCATTTCCGTAATCAGCAAATTGAACAGCGAATAATATCACATTGTTGTAATATATGAACAATTCGTAAATTTTACGACAGTTGTGGGGTTTTGTCGGTTGCAAAAGCTTGAATAATATGGTATTATTATATTAATTAAAAATTTGTTTCCGAAAAATATTGGAAAGTTTTTACGAATAACAAAATGATGAAAAGAGGGTAATTATGGCAAATTGTATTGATAATCGTTCGGAGCTTGAACTGTTTTTAAACGGAGAGTCTACTCACGCTTACGAGTATCTCGGTTCACACTTTATGGAGATTGCCGGACGCAAGGGCGTTGTGTTCAGAGTGTGGGCGCCAAACGCAAAGAGCGTGGCTGTAGTCGGCGATTTTAACGGCTGGGATATTCACGCAAACTATATGTACCGTGTGCTTGGTACGGGCGTTTGGGAAACCTTCGTTGACAATGTTTACGAATATGCCAACTATAAGTACAGCGTGGAAACACAGTGGGGCGACAGAATTATGAAAACAGACCCCTACGCTTTCCATTGCGAGGTTCGTCCGGAGAACGCTTCAAAAGTGTACGATATCAGCGGCTACGAGTGGGGCGACGATGAGTGGATTGAATTCAAAAAGGCTCACCCCCATAAGAACAGACCTATGAATATCTACGAGATAAACGCCGGCTCATGGAAAAAACAGGAGGACGGCAGCTTCTATAATTACAGACAGCTCGCAGATGAGCTTGTGCCTTACCTCACTGAAATAGGCTATACTCATATCGAGTTTATGCCTCTTACAGAGTTCCCGTTTGACGGTTCTTGGGGCTATCAGGTAACAGGTTACTACGCTGCTACTTCCCGTTATGGCACGCCAAAAGACTTGATGTATCTTGTTGATACTTGCCACCAGGCAGGAATCGGCGTAATCCTCGACTGGGTTCCGGCTCATTTCCCGAAAGATGCTCACGGTCTTGCTCGCTTTGACGGTACAGGCTGCTATGAGTATGAGGATTGGAGAATAGGCGAGCATAAGGAGTGGGGTACTTATATCTTCAACTTCGGACGCTACGAGGTTAAGAGCTTCCTTATTTCATCGGCTAACTTCTGGCTTGAAGAGTACCATTTTGACGGTATCCGTGTAGACGCCGTTGCTTCTATGCTTTATCTTGACTACAACCGTAAGAACGGCGAGTGGATTCCAAACCAGTACGGCGGCAGAGAAAATCTTGTTGCAGTTGAGTTCCTGCAAAAGCTCAACACTATGGTTCACACAGACCACCCCGACGCTATGATGATTGCCGAGGAAAGCACAGCTTGGTCAAACGTTACCGGCTACCCGATAGAGGGCTACGGCTTGGGCTTCGACTACAAGTGGAACATGGGCTGGATGAACGACACTCTCTCCTATCTTGCAGAAGACCCGCTTTGGAGAAACTGGCACCAGGACAACCTTACTTTCAGCTTGATTTACGCTTTCTCAGAGAACTTTATTCTCCCGATTTCTCATGACGAGGTTGTTTACGGCAAAGGCTCTCTTATCAACAAAATGCCCGGCAGCTACGAGATGAAGTTCCAGGGTATGCGTGGATTCATCGGATATATGATGGCTCACCCAGGCAAGAAGCTCATGTTCATGGGCAGCGATATCGGACAGTTTGACGAGTGGAACAACAACGAGCAGCTCCAGTGGAATTTGCTTGATTACGACACACATAAGCAGCTCAATCATTATATCGCTACAGTAAACAAGTTCTACAAGGACGTTCCGGCTATGCACGAGAACGACTACGACTGGACAGGCTTCCGTTGGATTGCGCTTGACGATGCGGCTGCAAGTATCATAGCGTTCCGCAGAATTGCTTTTGACGGCAGCGAAGTAGTAGTAGTCTGCAACTTCCAGCCTGTTACTAGAGAAGCATATAAGATTGGCGTTGCTAAGTATGGTATCTATGAAGAGGTTCTCAACTCCGAGAGCGAAGAGTTTGGCGGCTGCGGCGTAGTTAATCCGGGCGAGATTATGACAAATGATGTTGTGGCTGAACATTGTGCAGACCCAGACGAGATGAAATACTCTATCACAGTAAGAATTCCTCCGCTCGGCACATCTTATTTTGTACTCAAGAAAGAACTCGAAGCACCTGTTAAGGAAGTTGAAGAGGAAGAAGAGGCTGATGAGGCTGAGAAGATTATTGAAGAAGTAATCGAGGAAACCGTGAAAGAGGAGCTTGCAGACGAGATTGACGAAGCAATCGCAGAAGCAGCCGAGGAAGAAGCTGTTTCTGAGGAAGAAAAAGCAGAGTCAAAATCAAAGAAGAAAGATGATTCCGTTAAGGTAGCTGTAAAAAAGGCTAAGAAATAATCTTTATTCGATATAATTTTAAAAATCAAAAATATCTGATGTTGGCGATTATTTTGGAGTAAATGAATGTAATTTATAATTAATAATAGCAAAATCGTTATATATTATTTAAAATCAAAAACATCAGATATTTTGATTAATATGAAATAATGATGTGATTCGTCATATACAAAAACACTCTCCTGAAAACGGGGAGTGTTTTTGTTATAAAATCCCACCCAACACTTGATAAAATTTAAAATAAATGTTATCATAATGTTAGAATTTCAAATCTCACTATTAACGAAAGGAGCAAATTCATGAAACGAAAAATAATATCACTAATAATAGCCGCTGCACTTACAGTATGCTCGTCAATAACTTCCTCTGCTCAGACAGTACCGCAAAACTCCGCCGCAGCAGAAGTGCCCTGCGAAAGCCGTGAAACAATGGATATTGCCGAAAGCGGCAGTGTTATCGACATCTGTGAAAGCGGCTCGTCATATTACGGCGACCTCAACGGCGACAACCGTGTCACATCGGTGGATTCACTGTTGATTCTGCGACAAAGCGTGTCGCTGGAAAATTTCAGCTCAGCTAAGAAAAAGCTTGCGGACGTCAACACCGACGGACACATCACCTCTGCCGATTCGCTTGAGGTTCTTCGCTACAGCGTAGGCTTACTAAGCAATACTTACGTTGGCAGAATATACGGCATGGCTAATGCTCACAAGTCGAAATTCAAACAAGAGCTTGAAAAGAACAAGACTGCTATTATGACATATCAAAACAAATTAGCCTACCAAACAGACAACAAATCCGTGATGTTTGCAAACGTAATAGGCGACGGCTATCCGGAGATGATTTACGCCTATTCCGAGGACGGCATTCACAGTAAGCTCAAAATTGTCACATACGTAAACGGCACAGTAAAAACCGCCTACGAATGCGACTGGTATCAAGGAACGCCGCAAGGCGGAATGCGGTCACACGCTCTATACACTCGTACAGGCAGCACAAGTCTGTATATGTACAGATACGTAACCTATTTGAATAATCCGTCCGAGTCTAACCTGTACGAACTGAAACCAAATTCAGACGGTACTCTCAAAGAAACCATTGTCACAAGACATTTGATAAGCTATAACAACGCAACAGATGTTGAAACGCACGAGTACTACGTCAAAGGGCAAAAGAGCACCAAGCAGGAAATGAGGAATACAATCGACCTCTACACCACAAGCGTAAATCAAATTCTGCTTTTAAACAGGGGCTACCTCGGTGATTTTGCCGGTATGCTGAACTCCGGACCTAAGTACATGACGCACACCTACAGCGAAGCCGTCAACAGTCTGGGGTAATATTTGATTTACAGCAAACAACAAAAATCATTGCCCAAACGACATGTTAGTTTGGAGTGTGGAGAGTGGAGTGTGGAGTGTGGAGTGTGGAGTTTTTATGAATAAGCTCGATTCCTGCTTTCAGCTTTCCACTCTATACATTACTGTATTAGGGTATTTGCAATGACGTTTATTATAGGAGATACATAAAATGATTATTAATTTTGAAAAGATAGAAGAAACAAGAATTCCCCAATTCAAGGGCGGCACGGGCGACACTATCTCTAAGATGCGTGTTGACGAATTGGGAAAGATAATGTACGGCAAGCTTGAACCCGGCTCATCAATCGGCTTTCACCCGCACGAAACGAACTGCCAACGCCAGACTTAATATGTGATAAATTAATCTAATTCTCCGCCTGCTTCAACGCTTCATTTACAGCCTTTTTTATAGCGTCTGATGAAATCGTTGATTCACTTACGGCATCTATATCCTCTGTGGACTGCTTTTCTAAAATCTGAGGTACAATCACCTCTTTTGCTCTGTCAAAGTACCACATGTCGTCTTCCTCTGCTTCAACCTGTAAATCTACAATTCTGTCGTTCTCTATTGTTATTGTGACAAATAAATCATATTCATAATTGAGCGTCTTTGCTTTATACACACCGTCACGATATTGGCGTAATTTTTTCGTAAAATTTTATGAGGGCGAAGAGGAATAACGAATAAAATTGAAGTTTGGAATACAAATTCCCCTCTG
>CACYEJ010000123.1 GCA_902773395.1 uncultured Ruminococcus sp. | reverse complement strand
TTCTATCGTTAAAGTATGACACCATTTAGCAAAATTGGGTGCAAATTTTCATTTCTATCGTTAAGTGGTGTCACACTTTAACGATACGCTTTTTCTTGTCAATTTTTGTATAAAAAAGCAAAAACACCTTGCTTATGTCGTTTACTCTTTGCAGCATTTCCGGTGTTATTCTTTTGCGAAATCTCTTTAGCATACTCGCATCGAAAGGTGATTCGGCAATATATTCCTCAATAACGATGAAATATTGAAGATATAGGTTCATGACGATGTGTTCGATTGTTGCCTCGTCCGAAAGATGATATTGCTCTTTGATTATAAGTGTACCCAGTGTTTCTCTCACGCTGCATGCCGACTGCCCCACAACACTTGAAATTTGATCGGTATATTCGTCTTCATTTATGCCACGGGATCAGTTTTGCGAGCTTTATCCATTCGTTGTTATTGTTGAGTTTTATTCCACTGAAATACTCAGGATCTTCGAATAGACTCATCTGTCTTAAGTGTCGCTTATACATATTGGCCTCCAGTTGCAAGGTTTTCAATACTATGCGGTTATTTTCCTTGCACCTATTATATCATATTTTCGGCGTTTTGTGGCATTTTTTCTATGTTTTTTTGAGCGGAACGAGACACTAAGATAATAATATACATAACAAATTAGGCTCTATCAACTGATTTTCAAACACTATCCACAACTTAAGCAAATATCAAAAACTCAGTGAATGCGTTTTGTCGCATTACATTTGGGGGTTGCAATATTTCACTGTACTCAAAAAACGCTTAAGTTGTGGACAGTGGATTTTCAAAAACATAGTTGGTGGGGCTGAACTTGTTATACCTATTCATCAAGATTTTCTGTTTTGGGAAAGAATTGAAAAAAATATTGACTTTTTCGCAATGAAGTTATATAATAAATATGTAATTAATGCCAATTATGTTGGTGAGCAAATAACAAAAATAATTTTATACCATTTTGTTGTTTTATCAGATTGTTGGTATAAAGTTGTTTGTGCTATTTCATAGAAGGAGGTGGTTTGATCTAATACCAAAGTAAAGGGAGGGAGGGACGTTTGAATTATCTTAAAGTAAGAATTGAGGAGATTTAAAAAAAGGAGATATTATTATGAGGATAGTGAAGAAAATAACCGCACTTGTTGTCAGTTCTCTTATGATGTTCAGCATAGCGGGAATGAATGTGTTTGCGGCTTCTACGACACAGGATGGTCTTGCGGTTTCGCTTACCACAGACAAAGAAGCCTATTCAAAAGACGAAAAGATAACCGCAACACTTTCTGTAAAAAACACAAACGAATCAGATATTACGGACATTGCGATGGAAACCGTTATTCCTGATGGCTATGAAATTACTGACGGTTCTAAGAACAACAAACAGCTTGACAAGCTTGCACCAAGTGAATCAGCAGAATTGAAAGTGGTGTATGTTGCAAAGGATTCTGGTGAAGATAGTCAAGACAGCGAGATCAGTCAAGTTAGTGAAAACAGCGAGACTAATCAAGTTAATGAAAGCAGCAAAATCAGTCAGATTAGCCAAGAAAACCAAAGAAGCGAGGTTAGTACCGTAAGTCCAAGCAATTATTCTCCCAAAACTGGTGATAATACAGTTATACCCTTTGCCATTGCTTTAGTGATGCTGATTTCTGTATCGCTTGCGATTCTTTGCTTTAACAGCAAAAAAGGCAGAAAACTGTTGTTGGTCATTCTAACTGTTTCAATTATTGGTGGTATTTCTACAGTGAGCTCATTAAAAGTCAATGCTGCTGAAACAAATAATGCTATTTATTTATACACTTCTGCTACAGTTGGTCAACAAACATTAAAAATTAATGCTAAAGTTGTTTACAACATCTCTATTGATGAAAAGGATTCTGGTAATCAGAATGAGCAAGCAAATGAGAAAGTAACTATAAACAAAAACAATTTTACTTATAACTCAAGAGATAATTCTTATCAGACTTATGCTCTTTTAAACAACATAAGTGGAACTGTTTCTGAAAGCAACAAGGTTAAGTCATTCAATCTGGAGGTATATAACAGTCAGAATGAGCTATTCCTTACTGATGATATTGTTCCAGCTGATAACTGGTCTTACGATAACATAGTACTTGATCTCGGAAAAAACAGAGTATGTGTAAATGCCAAGTACAATGATGGTACAGTTGCAACGGACGAATTATTGCTAAATAATACGATTGAGGGACTTGAAAACCTTGTAATCGATTATGATGACAATGACAAAGATGGTATCTGCAATATGCTTGAGGATGTAATCGGTACAGACAAGAATTCTGCTGATACAGATAACGATAAAATATCTGATTACAACGAGGTAATGGTGCTATTTACGAATCCGAAACTT
>CACYEJ010000122.1 GCA_902773395.1 uncultured Ruminococcus sp. | reverse complement strand
TATTTAAAAAACCAAAACGGTTCTTGCGGGCAACTATAGTCTGATGGCTGAAGGTCATCCGGCACTTGCTCACAGTATCTTATTTTCCAATTTATCAACAAAAGAATCTTCATGAATTAGTTTACCTTTCCAGTTTGTGTGCTGGAATTCCAACAAGTGTAATTCCTTTCTCATCAAAAGACTTCGTCACTACCGCATTTGCACCTATTTTTATATTGTCTGCAATAATGATTCCACCTAACACCTTTGCCCCAACACCAATTTCAACATTATTCCCAATTTGTGGACAATCAGTCAATGAATCCGCCTTACCAACATTGCCAATACAATTATCTCCGTGCAGTTGACAATTTTTTCCTACTTTACTACTACCATTTACCACAATGCTTCCGTTGTGATGTATAATAAGTCCTTCGCCAAACACATTCTCCGGAATCTCTACGCCAATAAAAACGCCCATGTGATTTTTGCGAGTTCGTGCAATCCAGTATAATACCATCCATAACGGATTGTTTGACTTTCGTGTTTTACTACGATAATACTCACACTTGCGAAGGAGCTTTATAAACCGCCAATTATAAACTCGCTGATTACAACTGATATTATCAAACCAATTATTAGGGTAATTTTTCTTTTCCCTATTTAATAATTTTCTAAGCTGTGCATATGAGTCAATTGTGGGCTCATACTTTACATTTTCTTCCTGTACCCCCCCCCAATAGATTTTTGCTTGTTGCCTATACAGAGGTTCACAGTACTTAAGCAGAAAAAGTTCCAATCGCATACGTCTCGGTAATGCAGTTGTATTATCTTGAATGCTGTCTAGGAATGCTCTTCGTGCATTTCTTATGTCTTCCGCAGCTTCTTTGTTTCTGTCTTTTGCATACATCATTCGGAAGAAAAAAAGTCCACTTCTGACATAGAAAAACACCTTATCCGTCCGATGATTTTCATTTGTTTCTATGTCATCAAAAACAGCTTTTGTCAAATAAAACGAGTCAAAAAACCGTGAGCAGTCACTGCTGGCCATTGCCGACTCATCCTGTTTGATATAGTTATATTTAGGAGAACCACATTCGACAATCGTTTTAGCCTTTTTTAGTATTTCATAGTTGAAATACATATCTTCTGCAATACGCTTTCCAACTTGAAATCTTACATCACCAATAATAGAGCGTGTATATAGTTTTGCCCACACTGTCCAACTGATATTATTTGTCGTGAAGAATTCTGATAGTATTTCAGTTCCGCACTTTATTGATTCTTTTTCGCTACAAAAGCATTCCTTAAAGCTGCCATCATCATAACATTCTCTATGACCAGTTATTACAACATCAGCTTGTTCCTGTCGCATAGCATTCATCATACTTGCAAGCAAATCAGAATCTACCGTATCATCTGCATCGACAAATGTTATAAATTTTCCTTTTGCATTTTCGATTCCGCAATTTCTGGCTTTACTTACGCCACCATTTTCTTGATGAATCACCTTAATTCTATGATCTTTCAAAGCTACTTTATCGCATTCCTCAGCTGTTTCAACATTTGAGCCATCATCAATTATAAGAATTTCAAAATCAGAGTAGGTGCTTTTTAAAACACTTTCGACACAGCTATCTATTGTTTTCCCCGCATTATAAACAGGAATAATAATTGATATTAAATCATTCATCTCTAAATCCTCTTGATTTTTCGATATATTTTGAATACAGTTCTGTATAAACATGGACTTATCATAAAAAGAGAAAACTGTATTTTTTTACTTTTGGACAAATAGTCCGCCTGTTTGATATATCCTTCATTTTGTTTGACTACATCGCGAAAATGCTGAAGTTGCTCTTTAGGACAAGTAACTTGATTTTTTATATAAAAATCATATACTGTCAACGCAGCCGAAGCGTATGATGTGTGGCTTACAATCTTTAACTCTGGATATTTTTTGTCAAGATATATCATTTGTTCTCTGGCCGCATACTCATGATCATGATTAATCTTTGTGCTACGTGTAATACTATTATTTCGCTGGAGATAATTGTAACACGGAGTATCTAAGTAGCTGATTGCCTGTGCTCTGTCAAAGATTTTAAACATAATATAATAATCCTCGCTTAGCTTTCCAACCGGGAAGCGAAGATCATCAAACAAACTTTTATGATAGAGCTTACTCCATGCCCCCATATCAAAAAGTCGATGTGTATTCATTTCAACTATCGCATGATAGAAATCAAATGTACAATTTTTCCCGAGCGCCGCCTTATTTGCCTTTTTTCCGTCTTCATAAATATAATTAACCGCACACACAGCCAGTTTCGTGCCGTCATGTTTAATTAACCCTAAAAGATTTTCGTACATGTACGGCTCAATTGAGTCATCGCTATCTACAAAACCAATGTATTGGCCAGATGCTATATCAATTCCCGCATTGCGTGCTGATGACAGGCCTCCATTCGGTTTATGAATTACTTTGATTCGGTTGTCTTTCTTTGCAAGAGAATCGCAAATATCGCCGCATTTGTCAGGAGATCCATCATCAACCAGAATAATTTCCAAATTAGAATATGTTTGAACACTTATGCTGTTCACACATTTTTCCAAATACTGTTCCACTTTATATACTGGCACTATTACACTGATTAAAGTGTCATCTGTTTTTCTATATTCGCTCATTTTTCCATCATTCCTCACTCTATTCCCAATTTCTCTCTAATATATAAGAAATCGGGTCTTACTCCTTTAAACCGATGTATGGGCATCATAGTGGAGTCTATAATACAAAACGCACTGACGTATCGTTGCATTTCTCCTTATTCT
>CACYEJ010000121.1 GCA_902773395.1 uncultured Ruminococcus sp. | reverse complement strand
TTCTTCACTGCCGCAAATCGCTTCTGCCATTGCAACGGACGCATCGTTTGCCGATACTATAAATATAGATTTTATAAGATCGTTTACGCTCATCTGCTCGCCCTCTACAAGCCAAATATCGGAACCGCCTGTTGAAGCGGCTTTCGGGGACGCTGTGATTATTGTATCGTATGTTATTTTGCCGTTTTCAAGAGCGTCGAAAATCAGACACAAGGTCATAACTTTTGTAATTGATGCGCAGGGTCTTTTTTCATGGCTGTTCTTTTCATACAGCACTTTGCCTGTACTGTAATCCATAAGGAGCGCAGAGGGGGCTGTGATCGTAAGTCCGCTGTCGTTTGACTGCGCCTGCGCCGTTATCGGCTTTACTGACAGAAGCAGCAGCAAAACCGATACTAATGCCGATATTTTTTTTAGCATATCAAAAACCTCCGATACATTTTCATTCTAAAATATAGATATGAGAAGCTTTGAGCAAATATTCATGTATGGTAAAGGGAACGTGAGGGGGGTGGGGGCTTAAGTCCCGTACCCTGCATACTTTGACTCTATTCTTAAGTCGTGAACAGTGATTTTTAAATTCAAAATTTTTAAGGATAAAATAAGAATGTAAAATTTATTTATTACAATTTATATTAAATCATTGAAATCTTTCAAAAAAAGCCCTATAATATTAAGGGTAATTCTCTTCTTATGCTGCTTGAAATGCGGTGTAATATGACGGCATAAGATGTAGATGTCTATTAATTAATTTATTTGGAAAAGAAAACGAGGTGTGACAACATGAGTAAAATTGGTTTTCAAAACGAAGAAGCTGCCGCTTTAAGCCTTAACAGGCTCTACAGACAGCACGGATATAAACAATTTAAAATGAGCAAATTTGAGGAGTATGATCTGTACGCTAAAAATAAAGACTTTCTTCTCAGCAGCAGCGTTATTACATTTACAGATACTAACGGAAAGCTTATGGCTCTTAAACCCGACGTTACGCTGTCTATCGTCAAAGGCTCAAACGATATGCTGACAGAACCCGAAAAGGTTTACTACAGCGAAAACGTATACAGAGTGGACAAGGGTACTCATCAATTTAAGGAGATTATGCAGGTTGGTCTTGAAACCTTAGGCGACATTGATACCTATGCGGTAAGCGAGGTGATTATGCTTGCAAAGCTCAGCCTTAACGCTATCAGCAGCCGCAATATTCTGGATATTTCACATATTGGCTTTATTACGGGTCTTCTCAATGAAACAGACATCACAGACAAGCAGAAAAAGAAAATAATAACCGCCGTAAGAGAGAAAAATACTCTTGATATTAATAGATACTGCGCAGACTTCTCCGTAAATGAAAAAATCTCACGCTGCCTTGAAATGTTGACGGAGATTTACGGCTCGTTCCCTAAATGCGTAAGCAAAATTAAAGAGATAAGCATTAATGAAGCGACAGATAAAGCCGTTTGTGAGCTTGAAAGCATTTATGAATTTTTAAAAGCCTGCGGATGCGAAGACGGAGTAAATCTTGATTTCTCAATCGTAAACGACATAAGCTATTATAACGGCGTTATCTTCCAAGGCTTTATTGACGGCGTTCCAAGCAGCGTTTTATCAGGCGGAAGATATGACAAGCTTATGAAAAAGCTTCATAAAAAATCGGGGGCTGTCGGGTTTGCAGTTTATCTCGATCTTCTCTCACGTCTGATGACGGACGACAGCGATTATGATGTGGACGTACTTCTTCTGTATGATAACGATGCAGACGCTCAATCGCTTGCTAAAGCCGTTAAGAATATTACCGACAGCGGAAAAAGCGTCAAGGTTCAGAAAATCAACGGCGGCAGCGTAAAATACAGACAGCTTGCAAGGCTTGAAAACGGGGAGGTTATTATTCTTGAAACAAATGATTAATGTTGCTCTTCCCAAAGGAAGACTTGGAGAAAAGGTGCTTCATATTTTTGAACAGTGCGGATATGATTGTCCGGCTATCCATGAAGCAAACAGAAAGCTTATATTTGAAAATGAGGAAACCGGTATTCGTTACTTTTGGGTAAAGCCGTCTGATGTGTCTATATATGTTGAAAGAGGAGCTGCCGATATAGGCGTTGCAGGAAAGGATATTCTGCTTGAATATGCGCCCGATGTGTACGAGCTTTACGACCTCGATATCGGAAAGTGCCGTATGTGCGTTGCAGCCTGCAAGGGCTTTAGAGATAACACGGAAAGAACCTTGACAGTTGCTACCAAGTTTCCCAATATCGCTCTCGACTACTACAACAAAAAAGGCAGAGATATCGACATTATTAAGCTTAACGGCTCTATCGAGATCGCTCCTATTTTAAAGATGTCGGACGTTATAGTCGATATAGTTGAAACAGGCACTACTTTAAAAGAAAACGACCTTTTGCCGATAGAAACTATCGTTCCTATAAGCGCAAGGCTTATCTCAAATAAGGTGAGCTACAAATTTAAAAACGATGAAATTTCAGCTCTTGCCGCAAGAATCAGAGATTACTGTGAACAGCAGGTTATTTTGAAAGGGATAAAAAATGATTAAAATATACGATACTGATAGTATTTCCGTTTCGGAGATACTGAAAAGAGAACAGAAGTCCTCAGGCGTTGAGGATATCGTTTCAGGTGTTATCGAAAATGTCAGGAAAAACGGTGACGCCGCTCTCTTTGAATATACAAAAAAGTTTGACAAGGCATCGCTTACATCTCTTGAAGTAAGCGATGAAGAAATAGAAGATGCCTTTGCTCAGGTTGACGAAAAGTTTATTAAGATTATCGAAAAAGCAAAGGAGAACATTTATAATTTTCACAAGCACCAAGTAAGAAACAGCTTTGTGATTAGCGATAATGACGGCATTGTTCTCGGTCAGAAAGTGCTGCCGCTTCGACGTGTCGGTCTTTATGTGCCGGGCGGCACGGCTCCGCTGCCGTCAACTGTGATTATGACAGCCGTTCCCGCTAAAATTGCAGGCGTTGAGGAAATAGTTATGGCAACGCCCCCTCGCGCAGACGGTACAGTTAATCCCGTTATCTTAGCTGCCGCTAAAATTGCAGGCGTGGGAAAAATTTTTAAGGTTGGCGGTTCGCAGGCTATTGCGGCTTTGGCTTACGGCACGGAAAGCATAGAAGCTGTTGACAAGATCGTAGGCCCCGGAAACGCTTTCGTTGCGGAGGCGAAAAAACAGGTTTACGGCGTAGTTAATATAGACATGATAGCAGGCCCCAGCGATATTTTAATAATTGCAGACGGCACTTGCAGCCCGAAGTACGTTGCCGCTGATCTTCTCTCACAGGCAGAGCATGACAAGCTTGCAAGCGCAGTTCTTGTCACAGACAGCAGAGAGCTTGCAGATAAAGTAAGCGAGGAGCTTGAAGCTCAGCTTAAGGTTCTCCCCCGTGAGGAGATCGCAAGAACGTCTATCGAAAACAACGGTAAGATAATCATTACAAGCGATATTCCAAAGGCTGTGGAGATCGCAAACATGATAGCTCCCGAACACTTGGAGATATGCGTTGACAATCCTTTCGACTACCTTGACAAGGTTAAAAATGCAGGCTCGGTATTTCTTGGAAAGAACTGTCCGGAAGCGCTCGGCGATTACTTTGCAGGGCCTAACCACACGCTGCCTACAAGCGGTACCGCAAGATTTTCAAGTCCTCTCTCGGTTGACGACTTTGTAAAGAAAACTGCATTTACTTATTATACGCTTGAAGCTCTTTCAAAGGTCAGCGAGGATATCGCATATTTTGCGGAGAAAGAGGGACTTTCGGCTCACGCAAGGTCGGCAGTTGTCAGAACACGCAGTAAAGACGGTGCTGAAAAATGAGCAGATTTTTAATTGATAAATTTCAGTCGCTTGATGTTTACACCCCCGGCGAGCAGCCTCAGGACATGGAATACATCAAGCTTAATACGAACGAGTCGCCTTATCCGCCGTCAATCGGCGTATTAAAAAGCGTGTCGCAGGACGAGGTGTCAAAGCTTAACCTCTACCCCGACCCCGAATGTAAAATTTTAAAAGACAAGCTTGCAAAGCTTTACGGCTTTGAACCCGAAAATATTTTCATCTCAAACGGTTCGGACGAGATACTGTCATTTTCATTTATGGCTTTTTGCAGCGAACAGACGGGCGCTGTATTCCCAGATATTTCCTACGGCTTTTACAAGGTGTACGGCGATCTTTACGGTGTGGACTACACGCAAGCTTGCCTGCGTGACGATCTCAGCATTGATATCGGCGACTATCAAAACGCGGGCAAGACTGTTGTTATCGCTAATCCGAACGCTCCTACAGGGTTAATACTCTCTGTAAGTGACATTGAGAAGATAGTATGCTCGAATAAAGACAATGTTGTAATAATTGACGAGGCTTACATTGATTTTGGCGGAAAGTCGTGCGCAGAGCTTGTTAAAAAATATGACAATCTTCTTGTTGTGCGTACATACTCAAAGTCACGTTCAATGGCAGGAGCAAGACTTGGGTTTGCGATTGGTTCAAGGGAGCTTATAAGCGACCTTAACAGGATAAAATACTCTACAAACCCTTACAACATAAACAGACTTACTCTTATTGCAGGAGCTGCCGCAGTTGATGACAACGACTATTACTTGAACTGCTGTCAAAATATAATTGACACAAGAGAATATTCAAAGAAAAGACTTTCCGAGCTTGGATTTACCTATCCCGATTCAAAGACGAACTTCATATTTGCAAAGTCGGATAAAATCGGAGGTAAGGAGCTTTATCAAAAGCTAAAGAGCAAGGGCGTGCTTGTAAGACATTTTTCCGATGAAAAAATATCGGAGTATGTCAGAATAACTGTCGGCACAAAAGAGCAGATGGACAAGCTATTTGAAGCAGCTTACGAGATTTTAAAGGAGGTGTAGATGTGCGTATTGCGGAAATACACAGAGAAACTGCCGAAACCGATATCAAGCTCAGGCTGGAGCTTGACGGAACGGGCGATTCGTCTGTAAATACGGGGGTTGGTTTTCTCGACCACATGATGACGCTGTTTTCACGTCATGGACGATTCGACCTCAATTTGGAGTGTGACGGCGATACTTATGTTGACGACCACCATTCCGTTGAGGACATAGGCATTTGTCTTGGAAAAGCCTTTAAAAGAGCGTTAGGCGAAATGAGGGGCATTAACCGCTACGGACATATAATTCTCCCGATGGATGAAACTCTTATACTTTGCGCCGTTGATATATCGGGAAGAGCCTGCCTGTGCTTTGAAGCGGATTTTCCGAGCAGCAAAATAGGAAATTTTGATACGGAGCTTGTTGAGGAGTTCTTTGCGGCATTTGTAAGAAGCAGCAATTGTACGCTTCATATAAAAAAGCTTTCGGGCAAAAATTCGCACCATATTGCCGAGGGAATATTTAAAGCATTTGCAAGAACGATGAGAGCGGCTGTTGCGATAGATGAAGAATTAGGCGACGAAATTCCGTCAACAAAGGGAGTGTTATAATATGGTTGCAATTGTAGATTACGGTGTGGGAAATTTGTTCTCTCTCAAAAGCTCTTTTGCATTTATCGGTCAGGACGCAGTTGTAACAGGCAACGCTGAAGCCATAAAAAAAGCTGACAGAATTATTCTGCCGGGAGTGGGAGCTTTTGCAGACGCAGCAAAAAAGCTTTATGACAGCGGTCTTGCGGAAGTTATAAAAGAAACGGCACATGACGGCAAGCCGCTGCTTGGTATCTGTCTTGGAATGCAGCTTTTATTTGACAGAAGCTTTGAGTACGGAGAGCATAAGGGTCTTGGTCTTATAAAGGGCGATGTTTTGCCTATTGCAGACAAGGTGACGAGCGACTACAAGATACCGCATATAGGCTGGAACGCGCTAAAATTCAAGGGCGAAAAGGTTTCTCCCCTCTTTAAATACATAAACGAGGGCGACTGCGTTTATTTTGTACATTCCTTTTACGGCGCAAACTGCGATGAATCTCTTATTGCAACGGCTGAGTACGGCATTGACGTTGCCGCTGCCGTCAATTCGGGAAATGTTTACGGCACTCAGTTCCACCCCGAAAAAAGCGGAGACGTGGGAATGAATATCTTAAGAGCTTTCTGTGAGCTATAAGGGAGGATATTGAACATGAAAATATTTCCTGCTATAGATTTGATAGACGGCTGCGCTGTCAGATTATTTAAAGGCGATTACGATAAAAAGACTGTTTACAGCAATAACCCTGTTGATGTTGCAAAATCGTTTGCGGCTGCCGGTGCGGAGTACATACATATAGTAGACTTGGACGGCGCTAAGGACGGTTCAAACGCTAACATTGAAGTTGTAAGAGCTATCGTTAAGGAAAGCGGTCTTAAAGCGGAAATCGGCGGAGTAATACGCTCTAAAGAGGCTATTGAGAAGTATCTCAATCT
>CACYEJ010000120.1 GCA_902773395.1 uncultured Ruminococcus sp. | reverse complement strand
TTATAAAGCAACATTTTCATTTCAGACTTTCTTCCACTATTATTGTATAACATTACACAAATTTTTTCAAGTACTTTTTATAAATTTATTTTTTTATTATGCAGATTTTAATTCAGCTATGAAAAATCATCATATTATTGCCGTTTAGTCTTTATATTTTATACACATTTATACTATAGATTTCTTTAAATTATTCAGTAATTAAGAGTTTATTTTAGCGATAATTTACAATTCAGCCATTTATAAACTTATCGCCTAATATACCTATATTATCACAAAAACATTTCTGAAATAATTACATAGAAGAAACTGTTTAAAAATGTATGAAACAAATTGATTCACCATAAAATATAAAGCAGCATATAAATCAACCATATTATAAAGGAGCTATCTTACAATGAAGCTATTGGAATTACTAAATGATATTGAATACTCCGTGCTTTCCGGCGATACTGATATCACTGTTGAAAAGCTTGTATATGATTCACGAAAGGTGCAGTCGGGAGATGTATTTGTTTGTTTAAAGGGCTACAATGTTGACGCGCACAAATTTGCTCAATCAGCAGCAGACAGCGGCGCAGCAGCAGTTGTACTCAGCGATGAGCTTGATTTAAAGGGCGTTACCGTAATTAAGGTAGCCGACACAAGGGCAGCGCTTGCAAAGCTCTCGGCGAATTACTTCGGTCATCCGGCAAAGGAACTTATCTCAATTGCATTGACAGGCACAAAGGGCAAAACAACAACAGCGTGTATGATTCAGTCGATTTTGCAGGCAGGCGGCATTAAAACAGGAACAATCGGCACACTAGGTATTGTTATAGGAGATACAATATACAAGACAAACAATACTACTCCGGAATCATTTGAGATACAGCAGGCACTTCGCAAAATGGTTGACGAGGGCTGCAAAGCGTTTGTAATTGAAGCGTCATCGCTCGGCTTGAAGTGGCACAGAACAGACGCAATTGACTTTGACTTCGGCGTATTTACAAATTTCTCAGATGACCACATTGGTGACGGCGAACACGCAAGCATGGAAGAATACTTAAACTGCAAGAAGCTGCTGTTTAAGCAATGCAAGCTTGGACTTCTCAACCGTGACAGTCAGGTTTTTGAGAGCGTTAAGAATGACGCTGAGTGTGAGATTGAAACATTCGGATTCAGCGAGGGCTGCGATGTATCCGCTGCAAACGGCGAGCTTACAAGGCGTCCGGGCTTTTTGGGCGTAAGCTTTGATTTAGGCGGTTATGCCAGCTACAAGGTCAATGTGGGTATTCCCGGAAAATTCAACATATATAATGCGTTGGCTGCAATTTCGGTATGTCGTCACTGCGCAGCGGACAAAGAGGCTATCCTGAAAGGACTTGAAAGCGTCAAGGTCAAGGGCAGAGTTGAGCCGGTACACGTCAGCGATGATTTCACTCTGCTTATCGACTACGCACACAACGCACTTAGTATGGAAAACGTATTGACAACATTAAGAAAGTACAACCCGAACCGCCTGATTACAATGTTTGGTGCCGGCGGCAATCGTCCGAAAATCCGCCGCTACGAAATGGGCGAGATGTCGGGCAAGTACAGCGACTTATCTGTTGTAACCGAGGACAATTCACGATTTGAGGACGTAATGGATATCATTGCCGACATTGAGATTGGCTTGGCAAAGACAAGCGGAAAATACGTTGTTGTGCCAAACCGAAAGGACGCAATCCGCTACTGCATAAACAATGCACAACAGGGGGATATTATCGTGCTTGCCGGTAAGGGACACGAGGATTATCAGGAGATTAAAGGCGTAAAATATCATATGGACGAAAGAGAACTTATTGCAGAAATACTTGCGGAGAATAAATAATATTCTGATTTTATCCATTAAGTTTTCAACATTACATTTTTATAAAGTGGAAAACTCCGTTGTAAAGGCGGAGTTTTTTTTATTACAATCAATTGACAGATAATCCAATATTATGTTAAACTTAAAAAGCTGCATCTTAACAATCGAGGTAAGATACTATGGGAAAAACTCTCTCTACTTCTTCAAAACGAAACGGAAAAATTGATTTGCTCAAATTTTTCTTTGCTGTGTCTGTTGCCGTATATCATTTTTACGGCTACACAAAATTTCCGCACGCAATTTTCAACAGAGGTTATCTTGCTGTGGAATTCTTCTTTATTGTATCGGGATATTATATGTCAAAAACACTCAGCAGGATTGACGCAAAAAATAACGCTGATGTTATAAAAAAAAGCTTGCTTTTCATCAAGAAAAAATATTTTTCTTTTTTCAGATATCACGTATTTGTATTTATTTTAACTGTGGCATTATGGATTCCATACCTTAATTTATCAATAAAGCAATGGTTAGTCAAACTGATAACCGCAATACCTAATTTCTTTCTTTTGAGAATGTTCGGGTTCAATGGTTCGCCGTGGCTAATGGTTGAGTGGTATCTCTCGTCAATGATTATAGTAATGTTTCTGCTTGCGCCGATTATCATTAAGCAGAGAAAGCTTTATTCGTGCTTCATCGCCCCTGTGATATCAACCGCACTGATTTGTTTTGTGTACAAAAAATGCAGTACCTTAAACGTTTTCGAAGACAAAGCAAATGTTGTTTGGCTGTGCAATCTGAGAGCCTTTGCGGAAATATCTCTCGGAACGGTAGTCTATGCCGTATTGGAATCTGGTGTAATCGAAAAATTCAGCCGGAAACTGCTTTTAACAGCCGAAGCAATATGTTATTTGGCAACATTTACCTATTTGTACAAGGAACTAGACAGGACAATGGAATTATCCATACTGTTAATTCTTGTGGTGGGTGTTGCAATATCGCTGAGCGAAAAGACATCAGTTGCTTTTCTGAACAACAAATTTGTGTATTTTCTGGGAAAACTAAGCTTAGCGGTTTACTTATGCCACACTATAGTATATCATCTGTTTACAAAAGAGCAATGGGCAGATTTAGGAGAAAAATATTCATTGGCACTGTATCTGCTAATGGTGACTGCACTTTCGGTAATATGTCTGTTTGTATCGGACGGCACGTCAAAGCTGCTCGCAAAACGTATTAAAAAAGGGAACTAACCTACAAAGGCAGTTCCCTTAATTTTTTATAATTAATTCTGATAAACCTCTCTGAGCATTGCAATCTCCTCTTTATATCCGGGGAGGTCGTTCGGAGTTTCGAGAACTATCGGAAGATTTCTTACAGCCGGGTGATTGATAAACGCAGTAATCGCCTGCATTCCGATATTGCCCTTGCCGATAAGCTCATGTCTGTCCTTATGACTTCCTATAGGATTTTTGCTGTCGTTCAGATGAATTGCAAAAAGCTTATCAAGACCAATAATCTTGTCAAACTGTTCAAACACTCCGTCAAGGTCATTCACAATATCGTAGCCGCCGTCAAAGATATGGCAAGAGTCCAGACAAACGCCGATTTTCTCCTTACAGTCTACCCTATCAATAATTGTTTTCAGCTCTTCAAATGTTCTGCCGATTTCGCTGCCCTTGCCTGCCATAGTTTCAAGGAGAACTGTAGTTTGCTGTTCGGGGGTAATTATCTCGTTAAGAAGCTTTACAATATAATCAGTGCCGACTTCAACGCCCTGTTTGACGTGACTGCCGGGGTGAAAGTTGTAATAATTGCCCGGAACATTTTCAAGCCTAGCCAAATCATCAGACATAATCATATGAGCAAGCTCACGAGTTTTCTCGTCTGCCGAGCAGGCATTGAGCGTATACGGTGCATGAGCGATAATCTTACCGCCGCCGTGCTGCTGCCAATACTCTACAAAAGCCTTGCAATCCTCAACGTCAAGGTCTTTCACCTTAAAGCCTCGTGGATTGCGTGTAAAAAACTGGAATGTATTTGCACCTAGCGACACAGCCTCTTTGCCCATATGAAGAAAGCCTTTAGACGCAGACAGGTGACAGCCTATAGTTAGCATTTAATTATTCATCTCCTTTTGTGCAGTTAATTTCAAAATATACAAATTATTATTCTTCCTCTAAAAATGCTACAAATGCAAGATATGCCATATATACATCTACCTTTGAAACAATCTCAAACGGTGCGTGCATTGAAAGAACCGGAACTCCCAAATCCACAACATCAACGTTCAGATTAGCAATATACTTTGCAATCGTTCCGCCGCCGCCAAGATCTACCTTGCCCAGCTCTCCTGTCTGCCAGAGGATATCCTTTTTGTGGAGCATTCTTCTAATCTGTCCCATATACTCGGCAGAAGCGTCGCTTGTATCATACTTTCCGCCGCTGCCAGTATACTTTGTGATAATAACGCCGCCATTAAGATAGCTTGCATTATTGCCCTCAAAAGCACTTGCATAATTCGGGTCAAACGCTGCATTAACATCAGCGGAAAGACAGGTTGACTTTGCCATTACGTGGCGATACTCCACACCGTCTGCCTGAGCCAAATCAGCAATAAAATCACGGAGAAAAGCAGACTGCATACCGGTGTTGCCGTCTGAGCCTATTTCTTCTTTGTCGCATAGGAAAGTGATAAACGTACTCTCAGGGTTTTCTACCGTTACTGCTGCCATTACGCCCGGATATGCGCACACCTTGTCATCATGACCATAAGCACCGATAAGACTTCTGTCAAAGCCGATATCTCTAGCCTTGAATGCCGGCACAAGATCAAGCTCTGCCGAGAGAAAATCACTTTCAATAATGCCATATTTTTCAAACAAAATATTCAGAATATTAAGCTTAACCTGCTCCGCCTCTTTATCGTCATTAAACGGACGGCTGCCAATAAGCACATTCAAATCCTCACCAGTGAAAACCTTTGACATTGGTTTTGTAACCTGTTCCCTTGCCAAATGCGGAAGCAAATCGGACACGCAGAAGCACGGCTCATCGTCATTCTCACCAATGCACACATCAACAATCTCACCGTCAAGACGGACAATTCTCCCATGCAGCGCAAGCGGAATTGCCGTCCACTGATACTTCTTGATACCGCCGTAGTAATGCGTCTTGAACAATGCAAGGTCGTTTGCCTCATACAAAGGGTTCGGCTTTAGGTCGAGCCTCGGTGAATCAATATGTGCAATAACAAGTCTTACTCCTTTCTTTGTACCGTTCTTTCCGATAACTGCAAGACCTATGTTCTTACCACGATTGATTGTGTAAATCTTGTCGCCCGGCTGATAGGTTTTGCCTATCTCATATTTCTTGAAGCCGTGTTCAAGAGCAATCTGCTCAGTAGTTCTTACAGCCTCACGCTCAACCTTGCTTGTATTGATAAATTTTTTATAGCCTTCGCAAAATTCATCTGCAAGCGCAATTTTCTCCTTATCCAATTTCAAAGCGCCGCTTGGCTTTTTTGCTGCAAGCTTCTCCTTTAGCTGAGCTGCCTGTGACTTCTCCTGCTTTTCTTTTTCTGCCATTTTCATCAAACCCTTTCATTTTGTACATTTAAAGACTATTCGCATTAAAATAATATGATATTAAAGTTATTATTTTCTATGTTTAATAAAGTGTTAGCTATCCGCCTTGATTATTATATCACAACTAACTGAATTTGAAAACACAATTTTAAAAAATAAAAGTACAAGCCTCAAAAAAGCCTGTACTTTTTTTTATCATTCTTTTGCATTTTGCAAATAAAACAGACAAACGCATAAGCTCCGCTTTGCCGTCTTAACGTTATCTATCATAATTGCTTAGTCAAGAAAATAAATGCACAATTCCTGTCTGCCGAACATCTCACACTCCTCTTCGGAGTTCATGTAGAGGTCAACTAAAATATCTCCTGCCATAGCTGCCGAGCCTGTATCCTCTGCAACTGCATAACCATACACAAAGCTGCCGTCCGCCGAGCAGATATAAAGCCTTGTGCCGTAAGGAATAACATTAGGATTTACCGCAACTGTACCAACTCTCGGAATTGTACCTGTAGAAGTAATGCCGTCAAGCTCCGTATATGCCGTACATGTTCCTGTCATCATAGTGGAATATGAAAAGCCAAGACCGCTGTCAACCATTGTATCAACGCTTTCGGAAACCGTTTTCTCCTCTGCTG
>CACYEJ010000119.1 GCA_902773395.1 uncultured Ruminococcus sp. | reverse complement strand
CCTTTTTGTGCAACATAGAACGGATGATTTGAGGTTGCTGTAATAGTTTCACTTCCAGTTGTAATTTTTACAAAATCATCGCTTTGACGTACAAATGTCTTTTCTACAGTCTTTTCCGATACTTCAAGAGTTGTTTGGTCGAAACTCCATACTGTATCACCAGCTTTTATATCCTCAATAGAAACAAAACCATTAGGAGTAGAAATAAGCGTACCTGCTGTAAAGCATCCTCCGCCAGGTGTGGTTGGATACTCAGGCGTGGATTTCAAACTGTTAACAAGATCTGTAACACCGGCTTTCATATCCTCCAAATCTTCTTTTATTGAAGGCATGATTGCAGCGATCGTTAATCCAGCTGCAATTTGAATTAAAGCTTCCTGCAAAAACCTAACATCTCCAGTAGCTTTAAACTGTACAAACAAATTAACTATATTGCCAATGTAAACTAAAAGCAATGCAATTTCAGCAACAAAAAATGCAGTTCCTATCCAACCAAAGGGCACAGCAGCCATAATTGCTGCCTTTGCAAGTTCATAAAGAATAATTGTGAATACTCCCTCGTAAACATAGGTAATATATTCATCTATAACTTCAAATGCAGACATCGCACCGCCTGCCGTGCCCCCTGAGATCATATATCCGCAAGCACATGTGTCAAGGTCAAGCACCATGTAGCCGACACCGTTCCACTGATTGATCGTGATCTCAGTTTCCGGGATAATCACTGCTTTACCAGAATTGACAGACGTGCGGATTTCCTGCTTAACCTGATCCGAAACTGTGAGCGCACTAAGCTCGTCGTTCATATTTTCACTGCTGATCATATGTATAGGGATATTATGTTCCTGTGCATACTGGAATGTCTTGATTGTTGAAACAGACTCAATTCCTGTTACCTGTTCAAGCACGCCATGTTCCATAGCAGAAGCATAAATACCTGCCTGAAGCATGAATTTTTTTTCGTCTTCGTTACTGTTCTTAACAGAGATAACACTGTGAACATCATGAGCGATATCAAGATAGAAGCCGCCTTCGTTTAATTCGGATGGTCTGTTAAATGTTGTCGTTACATTTACCTTAAAGCCAACAATTCCAAGACTTAACGCTCTTGTATTGTAAACATCTGTCTGACCTGCAAGAACTCTGTTATATAAGTCAAGTTGTCCGAAATAGAGCTTTGAAATAGCATAAAGCATACCGCCCATTACTTCTTCGGAATAAATATTCGATTCCGAAACGGAATTTTTCCATGAATCAAGATAATCTGCAGCAGATTCAAGCTCTATACCGGAAACATTACCATAGTCCATTGCCAAACAGTACATACCGCCTATAGCTATATTATTTGAAAAATCGCTGTCGTTGTTAAACGGCGCACCATTACGAACCGTAACAGTATACTGCTGCATATAGCCTGCATTACAAACACCACCTTCCGCAACAACTTCGCTGTCAATTGAGAGCTGCGGCTTCATTTTTACAAGGTATGCAGGAGCAGAAAAGATATTTCCATATTCATCGATTACATCCTGATCAGCCTGTGTTGCGGGAACATACGAAAGAACGATTCTCTTTCCGTATACATCTGGTGCAAGATATGTGTAGTTTATGTAATCTGCACCGGAAAAATCTGTTCCAACAACCGAATTACCGTAAAGTCTGAATGTAACGCTATCTGTTTCTTCGTTCGAAATATCGGTAAATGATTCCGCCGTAGTAATGTTTCGGTAAGGCAACGTTAAAGGGAGATATCCCAGATCAGTAGGAACGATACTTGCACCGCCAAATGCTTCGGCTGTTGTGCATTCACCATAGCCGTTTTCAAGCATGTATTTAATGAGAGCAGAATTATCATCACCGTCTGTATCAGCCAGAGTGCCGATATTGACCCCAAACACTTCTGTTGACGATGTGATCTTATTATCAGGATCATTGATATATTCCTGAATATCATTTACTTTTACACCGTAATTGTAAACAGATTTCTTGAACGATGCATCAAGCGGAATCCACAAGCTCTCGCCTGAACAGTTTCCAGTTCCACGGTAATCTGTATAAGGGACAAATGCTTCCACCCAAACATGTTCTAACTGTACAGCTACAACCTCACCGTTAGAAAGCATACTTGTTGTAGGAATTCCGAGCGAAGCGATAATGCGAATAGCCACACTGATGTCATCGGTAGCCGTCCACTCCATAGCCTGCTCCGCTGTAATTTCGATTGTACCCTTTGCATATCTTGCAGGGATATTTCTATCACGAAGCACACCAATCAGGACACTTGCAATATCGTAATCGTTTCCGGCTTTTTCGGCAGACGCACCAACAGCACCCTTACGAGATCCAAAATAAAACTCCATTGTATAGTTGTTCTTGATATACTGATATACTTCAAGAACACTTTCAAGCTCGGAAAATTCAGCTCTTACATCATCGTTTATTGTAGTATCATTGGTCTGCTGTAAATCATCGTTTGAATAACCGTTGTCATCAATTTGATAATCTATTGCACTTTGGGAGTTATACTCAGAATACGTAATATTTTCTACCGTAATATTATTAAATGGTAAATCATCCGCCATTTTCACATACGGCTGCTCATATGTAACCGTGTCTTCAATTTTACTCAATACTTCTTCCGAGTTCTCCTCATTAAGCTTATCGGCATAACCCTCAATCTCCTCGAATCCAGAAACTACGAGAGCACGGTAGTTCTCATACTCTTCCGTACCGTTGTTTGTTGAATCAAGCTCGCTGAGAGATCTCTTTTTAAGATCTGATACAAGTTCGATAAACTCGCTCTTTCCGTCTGAAAAAGTCTTTTTGTTTGAACAGTCCGAAACAAGCTTTTCGAAGCCGCTGCTTAAGTCCTCACCAATCTTACCCATTTCAGTGCCTGTCTCGGCAAGAGTCAGGTCGCTGACTGACCTCAATCCGTCATAACCGATATCAAAAGCGGTGTTTTCAACTGTTTTGTCATCTTTGAAATATGCCATAAAGGAGAAATTATCTCCGATAACATAGACAAATACAGTTGCAAGCACCAATATTGATGCAATTATGCTT
>CACYEJ010000118.1 GCA_902773395.1 uncultured Ruminococcus sp. | reverse complement strand
TTCGATTAAAACTAAAACAGGCAAGAGCTTGCGAATTGCCGGTCTGAGAAAGAAAAGTGCTGAATCTTAACGCTTGTGAGTATATATAATTAAAACTATTTATTTTTCTCTAAAAATTTCAAAAGCTCCGGCAATCTCTTCTCAGCGTCCTGTCTGCCTATCTGATACACAGCCTCCAAATGCTCCGGATTTGTGTCCATTCTCGATATATCCAGCTCCTCACTCGGACGTATAAAAAATATATTCCCCAACTGCTCCTGCAACAATATGTATGCCTTTTCATCGTTATACATCTTTGCACGATATCTTATAGCCGATACAAATTTTGGATAATTTTTATAAATCAGGCTAATAAGTCCCAATTGTTCATCTCCCTTTACGAAACTGTCCGCTCTTGTTGCCACAACAACATTTTTTTCAAAACCCATATTTTCAAAGGCTCTGAGCGGTATGCTGTCTGTCATGCCGCCGTCAAGCAGCTTTTTACCGTCCACCTCGACAATCTTCGACACCAACGGCATTGACGCCGACGCCCTCAGATACTCCATTTGAATGGGGTCTTTTAAGTCGTTAATTCTTATATACTCACTCTCACCCGTTTCCACATTTGCCGCCACCGCATAAAATTCCGTTTTAGAATTTTTAAAGGTTTCGTTATCAAACGGATCAAGCTTCCACGGGATATCATTATAGCAAAATTCCTTCCCTACCATATCGCCCGTAGTAATCATTGAGTAAAAGCTCATAAATCTCTTATCCGAGGCATATTTTTTATAGTAGCGGATATTTCTGCCGGGCTGATTTGCAGCGTAGCTTGCACCGTGAATAGCT
This sequence comes from uncultured Ruminococcus sp., assembly GCA_902773395.1. The sequence continues at coordinate 9,520 of CACYEJ010000118.1, read as the reverse complement.
CCAGCCGACACACCGATAATCCCGTCAAACTCAATATGATTCTCCATAAGCACATCAAGCACACCGATAGTATAGGTAGCCCTCATTGCACCGCCTTCAAGAACCAAACCTGTTTTCATAACACATTCCCTCTTTCTCATAAAATCAAATATAGTGCTGTAAAAGCATAATGTTTCTACAGCACCCTTTGTTAATTCTTACTCTTGTAGTAAAGCCTGCAATGACAGTAGCCCTCAAAATCGGGGTCTGCAATCTGATCTCTAAACTCCTTGCACATACATTTATTTTCGGGAATAATCTCCAATCTGCATGGGCAGTAACCGTTTTTCTTTTGTAAACCGGCTTTAATTGCGGCTACAATTTTTTCATCTGAATTCAGCGTAACACCCATTATTTTACCTCCTCAATCATCTTTAAAATTTCGTTCTTTTCTTGATATCCAAGAGTCTTTGCAGCAGGCTTGCCATTTTTGAACAATATCAAAAGCGGAATAGAACGCGCGCCGTATTTCAGAGCAAGCGGCATTTGCTCATCAACATTCACCTTACCAACCTTAACGCCGATATCGGAATCAGAAATATCCTCAATAATCGGAGCTAACATCTGACAAGGACCGCACCAATCCGCATAGAAATCTACAAGCACAGGAACGTCACTATTTAGAACCTCCTGCTCAAAATTCTCCTGAGTAAATTTAAAAGCCATTATAACCAAACCTTTCTTTATAAAAAACTTTAATAGAGTTATAAAATTAGTATACCAAATCCGGACCGATAATTCAATACAAAAGCAATGAAATAATTATGAATTTTTAATCCTAAAAAATTCCTATTCCTATTGAAAAACACAACTCATTTATTGTATAATTTTAATATGTAATTAAAATTCGGAAAGGACTTTACAAATGAAAAAATTTCTCAAAGCCATATTTATCACACTATTAGTGCTGGTTATTCTCGCTGCTGCCGGAATAGGTGCAGGCGTTGTCTACCTTACGAATCACGAATACAAGCCTGAAGCAATCGAAAATGTAGACACATACGGCTCAGCCTCAAAGAGCATTTCTCCGGGCGACACCGTCACAGTACTAACTTACAACATCGGCTACGGTGCAAACGATGACAAGCATGATTTCTTCATGGACGGCGGCAAAACAGTCACTACCGAAAGTGCCGACAACATCACCGCCAACATGGACGGCATAATACAAACCATTCAAAAGCAGGACGCCGACGTTAATTTCATTCAGGAAATAGACATTGACTCAAAGCGTTCTTATAATATTGACGAAGCAAACTTGATGTCTGGAGTTTTCCCTGAGAGCAATATTGGCTTTGCGACAAATTTTCTTTGTGATTATATCCCCTACCCTGTAACAGATAATATCGGAAAGGTCAACGCCGGTATTCTCACAGTAAACAAATTTAACGTAGACAAAGCCGAGCGTATAGCACTCACCAGCAGCTTCACATGGCCGACCAGTGCATGCCAGCTCAAAAGATGTCTGCTAGTGGAGAGAGTACCTCTGCTTGACAGTACAAAGGAGCTTGTGCTAATCAATCTGCATCTTGACGCATACGATGACGGCGAGGGTAGAGAGACTCAGTACAAGGAGCTTTGCGAGTACATGCAGCTTGAATACGCCAAAGGAAACTATGTAATAGCCGGCGGAGATTTCAACGGAATGCTTCCCTCTGTAGACAAGAACAAATATCCGCTTGTAAATACAGAATATTTTGAACCGAAAACTATTACCACGGCAAACTTAACGGGCGGCTGGAAGTACTGCACAGACGACACACTGCCAACGTCACGACTGCTAAACGAGCCTTACGATCCAAAAAGCAAGAACACACAATATTATGTAATTGACGGATTTATATGTTCCCCAAATACAATTGTGGAAAGCACAAAGACAATTGACACACAGTTCAAGTACAGCGACCACAACCCCGTGACTATAAAGGTTCAGCTTGTTATAAATTAAAAATCACACCGCCCTCATTTTTTAGAGGACGGTGTTTTTATACTAACGAAAATTAAGATTTAACACTTTTCTTTCTCAGACCGGCAATTCGCAAGCTCTTGCCTGTTTTTATTTGAAAAGAAAGATTTTATTTTAGAAGTTGCTTTGAGTTATTTTTCCTAATTAAAGTTTGTTTAGTTTCGCTGAGGGTAGTTTGTTTTTCTACGCTAATTTCTTGCGTCAGCGAGCATGGGCTCTACCCCTGCACCCCGCCAACTTTTGAAAAAGTTGGATCAAAACTTTTGAATATCAAATCTTCTAGTTTTTGCGTATATCATTTTTTATTATTCTTTTTAACATTCTTCTCGCCGCCGGTTAAATAAGCAAACCAATAACCTACTCCAACAAGCAACGCACCGCCAACAATATTACCCAACGTAACCGGCAGCAAATTCTTTACAAAGAAAGCTCCCCAAGTAAGCCCCTCTTTAGCGATAGAATACTCCGAAGCCGCAAACAATCCGGCAGGAATATAAAACATATTCGCCACGCAATGTTCATAGCCGCCGATAACAAACACAAATATAGGCGGATATAATCCCAACACCTTGTCCGCACCGTTCACAGCACCAATCGTAATCCAAACGGCAATACACACAAGGATATTGCACAGAATACCACGTATAAACGCATCTGAGAAGCTAAGAGAAGTTTTTGCGGCAGCCGTATTAGCAAGCACATCAGCGAGCTTTCCGCCGTACAAATCAGGCGTATGACCGTACACAAACAACGCCGCCGTAAAGATAGAGCCTATTAAATTACCGACATACACAATCGCCAGACATTTTATGTATGAAAGGAAGCTAACCTCTTTTTTCAGCACCGAAACAAGAATCAAGCAGTTACCGGTGAACAGCTCACTTCCGGCAAGCACCACCATTGCAAGACCAGCAGGAAAAATAAGCGAATTGACAAGTCGGGATATAGAAGCATTATCAACCATACACGAAGCAATTGTAGCAGACGCACCGGCAATCGCAATAAATATACCCGCAAAAAGAGCCAGCACAAACATTTTGCCGACAGGTGTATTTGCTTTAGACTTGCCGACTGTTACGTACTTTTCGGCAATTTGAGCAGGTGAAAGCATAAAAAATCCCCTCCTTTATATTATACTTTCACAGTTTTTATTTTTAAAACCCTAACTAATAGTATAACACATCACAGACCAAATTTCCACATAAAAATACAAACTTTAAAAGAAAATTTTATATTTTTACAATAAAGCCCACAGCACTACGATAAATAATATATACTGTAAATCCACGCAGCGCTTGCCAGCGCAATCATTATTCCAAGAACAATAAACACGGTTAGTAAAATGTTAATCCTCTTTTTCTTGTTAAGGCGATCCAGCGAGTCATCAGGTTCGGGAGCAAACACTATAGAATGAGTAATCACAGGCTCAGGCAGCTCCACAGCAGTATTCGGCGTAATGCTGATATTTTTGAGAAGCTCGCTGCCGAACATTTTGTTGATTTCCTCAGGTTCATCGGGCAGCACGGCAATATACTTATCTCCGCTTTTAATGAGGTAGCCGTCCTTACCGCCGTCTGGATTAATAACCTTTTTATTAAATGATACTTCCATTTCGTTATTACTGAAATAATCAGAAAGCACGGTCATAACGTTTCTGTCACCGGCAGCGGAAAGCCCTCCGATTATAATTATAAAATTTGTCTGTTCCAGCGACTGTTTGAACTTCTCACCCAAATCCTCCTCCGACACCGCCGCTACTGCCGAAGTCACCTTGATATCGGGAATTGTATTAAACTTTTTTTTCAGGTTTCTTTGAATATATCCTGTTTTATAAGATATATAATATATGATGCTGCAATCCATTATTACTCCTCTGATAAAACATAGTTATTAGCATGTTGTGTTGTTTATACTCGAAATCGTTATGATTTAGCACTTATCTTTCTCAAACCGGCAATTCGCAAGCTCTTGCCTGTTTTGGTTTTTTGCGGAAGATTTTTATTTTGGGGGCTTTAATTTATTTTTCTTAAATAACATTTGTTCAGTTTCGCTGAGGGGTAGTTTGTTTTTCTACGCTGCTTTCTTGCGTCAGCGACGGGGCTCCGCCCTCGACCCGCAAACTTTTGAAAAAGTTTGATCAAAACTTTAAAATGCCAAATCTTTTTGATTTTGTATTTAAATAATTTTTTCAAAAAGGGGCACCCCACCGAGTGCCCCCTCTTTATTGAGCTGATAAGCAGCTATCACTCACCATACCATGATTCGTTCTGTTGCGATTGCTGCTCCGCAAGCCTTGACTCCTCAGCAAGTCTGGACTCCTCAGCAAGTCTGGACTCCTCCGCCAAGCGTGACTCCTCGGCAAGTCTGGATTCCTCCGCAAGCCTTGACTCTTCGGCAAGTCTGGATTCCTCCGCAAGTCGTGACTCCTCAGCAAGTCTTTGCTCTTCCTCCTGACGTTTACGCTCTTCTTCTTCCTTCTTCTTTTGTTCCTCTTCTTCCTTGCGTTTTGCTTCCTCTTCTTCTTGACGCTTACGCTCCTCTTCCTCTTCTTGGCGTTTGCGTTCTTCTTCTTCCTCTTCCTGACGCTTGCGTTCTTCTTCCTCCTGACGCTCACGCTCTTCCTCTTCTTCTCTTCTTATACGCTCCTCTTCGCTCTCAGTGTCGGTATCGCTGTCGTTAAGATGTCTGATATCTCTCTTATCCAGCTTATAGTCGCCGTCATACCACGGTGTATCGTCCGCAAGATTTGCTGTAATGAAGTTTGTAAGCTCTTTTCTCTGACCGCCGTTCTTAGCGTAATAGCATTGCGGCCATACTGCATCGGGATTCAGCTTTGCCTTAGAAACATCAACCTTCGAATCCTCGCCCTTTCTAACTCGTCTTGCAACAATTACAGTTCTGAAATTAGTGAACTCATACGAGCAAGTAGAAAGTGTAAGCAACTGGTCGTCCTCATTCACTGTCACACCCGTGTCAATAATAGAACGCTCCATAATATTATAAACGAAGTCCATAAAATCTCTGTCGTTCTCAAATTCTCCTCTCAGATAATTAAAGAACTCGCCCTGAGATGTAAGCGTATTAGTTTTGAAAACGGAAATTATTTTCCAATCCGCATTAAATTCGGGCGTATCGAACTGAATTACAGGGGCACTCTGATAGAACGACAAATTTGAATAACTGAGAAGCTGATGAAACACCATGCCGTTATCCATATTATGTCCATGAAGAATAACATTTTTTGAATTCACGCTGTCTGTACAGCGGTAATCAAGAAAGATAGAACCATAGCTGGACGCTCCGCCCTTATAGTCACGGTGCAGATAATACTGAGAGTAAGGACCGTCACCCTCATGCTCCAGCACGGGATAATCAATATATGTTGTATTTGGAATATAAATCCAGCCGACAATTTCCTTGTTAATAGCTTTAAGCTTTTCGAATCTGTCAAGCGTTTCCTCAGTCTTACCTTTAGAGCTGTTATCATTAGAGTCGCTGTTCACCTTAACGTTATGAGCAATCTCTCTGAGCTCGTCATAATTATTCTCAACCTGAGCCGGCTCAACGAAAAGAAGCTTACACAGAACAACCGCCGTAACTATAAACGTTACAGAAGCAATCATGAGCACAACTTTTCTCACAACCTCCAAAGGTCTGTCACCCTTAGCCGGAATAAAGTTAGCAACAAAGCCCTTTTTCTTTTCAGTCCTATCGGATTCCTGAGCGATACTATAGTAATCGAAATGATCCGTACCCTTGCCGGAAATAAGATTACCCGTAGTAATGCCACGAGCAGACGTAGCCTTCTTAGAGCCTTGAATAATCATCTCGGCAGTAGAAACCTTAGTCAAAGCCTCCTTAGGAAGTGCCAGAATAAGCTTATTGTCATACACAATGAAACAGCCCTCATAGCCTTTGCCCAAATCGCCGGTAGACCATATCTCGTTGATAACTCTTCGTTTATCGGAAGAGGTTTTCTTTTTTCTGCCGTCATCGGCTTCCAATTCGGAAACAAGATTTTCAAGATCGCCCTTATCCTTATATTCAGAGATATTGCCGTCCTCGCTGTCCTCGTCATACTCTGTATTGTCGGTGTGCTTCGGGCAAAGCTTTTTGAACAATTTAAGAGTATCACAATTAGGAGTACCGTCAAGGGCATTAGCAATAATGATAAGCTGAATTCCCTCATCTGTTGAGTAGCTCTGTCTGAGGGCTTCAAGAAGCTTAATCTTATCTGCTTCTAAATCTGTTTTATACAAAATTTCAATATCAGCATCTCTGAGCTGATTCGTCACTACATTCATTTTCTTATCAAGTGACGCAGGTTTAAACGACTTATCTACTACAGAGTAAATTTCTGCTTTCAACGCAACCCAAACCTCCTTATTTCTCCGTGAGAATTAACGTCCTGTATATGGGATTCTGGTAATTTTAGCATTTTCAACTGCTTCGTTAATAAGCTCCTCCCAATCAACCTTTGCCTCAGCCTTTCTCACCAAATCGAGCTTCGGCTTAGTTCTGGGGTGACGTGGAGTGAACACAGTACAGCAGTCCTCGTATGGCAGGCACGAGGTTTCAAAGGTATTGATTTTATGGGAAATATCAATGATATCCTTTTTGTCCATACCAATCAGAGGTCTGAACACCGGCATATCAGCCGCCTCATCAGTGCAGGCAATAGCACCTATAGTCTGACTTGCCACCTGACCCAAGCTTTCGCCGGTAATGAGTGCCTGACAGCCAACGTTCAAGGCGATTCTCTCGGCAATTTTCATCATGAGCCTACGCATAATAATCGTAAACAGCTCCTCCGGACAATTCTTCTGAATTTCCTCCTGAATTCTCGTAAATGGAACTGTATACATATTCATCTCGCCGGCGTAATCAGAAACAATATTGAGCAGCTCACGAACCTTTTCCTCTGCCCTGTCGCTTGTGTACGGCGGACTAGCAAAGTGAACAGCCGTAAGTTCAATGCCTCTTTTCGCCATCATATAAGCGGCAACCGGACTGTCAATGCCGCCGCTGATAAGAATTGCAGCCTTACCGCCGCACGACACAGGCAGACCTCCTGCACCCTCTTCAACGCTGGCGTGAATATACGCAGCGAAATCCCTGACCTCAACCGTCACAACAACATCGGGGTTATGAACGTCAACTCTAACGTTCGGGTAAGAATCAGCAAGATGACCGCCGACAATTTTTGATATCTCCGGAGAGCCGTATGGGAATTTTTTATCTGAACGCTTCGACTCAACTTTAAAAGAAATATCCTCGCTAAAAATAGGTTTCAGATAATCTACAGCGGCTTCCTTAATTTTTTCTATATCCTTATCCGCAATGCAGGCTCTCGAAAAAGCCACAACACCGAACACCTTAGAAAGCTTCTCCGCAACCTCGTCCATATCAATGAACTCGTCAATAGGCGTAATGCGGATAGTAGACTGCGAAGAAACAACCTCAAAGCGTCCGAGCGAATGAATTTTCTTTTTAATATTCTTTATGAGCAAATCCTCAAAGTTCTTTCTGTTAAGACCTTTCAGAGCAATTTCGCCCACTTTGGCAAGAATAATTTCTTTTCTTTTCGGTTTAATATTATCGGATAAATCCTCTTTATATTCCTCCGGAGCGACAAAAGCGAACTGAGGAACATCTGTAAATTTTCCGTTTTCATAATCTTTGTTCATAATCCATACCACTTTTATTTTTCTTTATTTTTTACAAACCTATCACAAATGAGAATTTAAATTTTATTAAACAAGACATTTTATACTCGAAAGCGTTAAGATTTAGCACTTATCTCTCTCAGACCGGCAATTCGCAAGCTCTTGCCTGTTTTTGTTTGTACCGGAGTATTTTTTTATTTTTGAGATTGCTTTATCTTTTTTGATACTAGCTCTATCATAGTGTGTTCAGTTTCGCTGAGGGTATTTTTTTCTCTACGCTGATTTGTTTCGTCAGCGAGCATGGGCTCTGCCCCTGCGCCCCGCAAACTTTTGAAAAAGTTTGATCAAAACTTTTAAATGCCAAATCTTTTAGTTTTTGACTATAAAAATCAATTCTTTTTAACCAATGTCCTCAAACCCTCTTCAATCGCAGCCGCAAGCTCGTCAACCTCTTTCTCATTAGAAAACTTCGAGAAGCTTATTCTCAAAGCGGAATCCTGTCTTTCCACAGGCAAACCCAAAGCCGACAAAACATGACTTGCTTTTCCCTTTGCGCAGGCAGAGCCGCTAGAAATATACACATTACGCTTTTCCAAATGGTGAAGCATTGTTTCGCTGCGAACGCCAAGCGCCGACACATTCAAAATATACGGCAGCGAATTCGCCGGAGAATTTAGCGCAACGCCGTCAATCGCCAACAATCTTTTTGCAGCGTAATCACGCAAGTTCCACATTTTGATATAGTTCTCTCTCACATCGCCGATGTTCGCCGCAGCCGCACCAAATCCGGCAATAAGCGGAAGCGCCTCTGTTCCGGGGCGAAGCTTCATCTCCTGTTCGCCGCCGTAATGAATCGGCTTGATGCGCGTGCCTTTTTTCACGAACAAAGCTCCCGAACCTTTCGGACCGTGAATTTTATGCGCTGAAACTGTGAGCAGGTCACAACCGATTTTATACGGTTTAACAGACGTCTTTCCGTAAGCCTGAACTGCATCGCAATGAATAAGTGCCGGAGCGTTCTTTTTCTCGACAATACGCCTTATGCACTCCACCGGAAAAACAGCGCCGGTTTCGTTGTTCACCATCATCACTGTCACCAGAATGGTATTTTCGTCAATCGCCTCGGAAAGCTGCTCCTCGGAGATACAGCCGTTTTTTTCGGGCAAAAGATACGCCACTTCAAAGCCCTCGTTTTCAAGCTCTTTGCAGCTCTCGAAAACAGACGAGTGTTCAACCGCCGTAGTAACGATTTTATTACCACGCTTTCTCCTTGCCCAAGCCGCACCGAACACAGCGAGATTATTCGCCTCAGTGCCTCCGCTTGTAAAGAAGATTTCCTTATCCGACACACCCAGCGAATCCGCCACTGCTCTTCTTGCAGCTTTAATTTCCGCCTCTGCCTCCTGCCCCTTTTTATGGAGCGATGAGGGATTACCGTAGACATTATTTATAACATCAATCATTTTTTCGGCAGCCTCGGAACAAATCCGAGTTGTTGCACTATTATCGAGATAAATCTCCAAGCGGTCACCTCCCAAGCGACTTTATTCTACAAACCAATATTTATTATACAACAATTCCTCGACAAAATAAAGCGTTGAAAGCAGATTTTTTTTAATTTTACAATTTGTTTTAAATACTTGTTAAAAATGGCAAATCCGTTGTGCGGTATGGCAAAACAAATAAAGAATCAAATGTATAAAATCGTCCACGGCAGCAAAAAATAAGTATTATACTCAAAATCTAAAAGATTTGGCATATAAAAGTTTTGATCAAACTTTTTCAAAGGCGCCCCGAAGGAAGTGCCCTTGGGGTATTTGCGGGTCGAGGGCAGAGCCCCGTCGCTGAC
>CACYEJ010000117.1 GCA_902773395.1 uncultured Ruminococcus sp. | reverse complement strand
TAATTTTTGGGAAATTAAAAGTTAAAATATGGAAATGAAAATGAAAATATTGACACATTCCTTTACATTTTAAAGTGATTGTGCTAACATATTTATATCAAAATCTTTATGAAATTATTATGTTTTATTGTCATTTCTAAACAATTATTTTTCATGAAAACGTATCCCGTTTAAATATTTTGTGTTTAAATATTTTGTTTTGAAATGACATTAAAAATTTCTAAAATGTAATTTTGTTATGATTTTGTATCCATGTATTCTTTGCTTACGCTTGATTGGTGTATTATTCTTGATAGCTCTTGACAGCATAGAAAGGGAAAAATGTATAATTGTATAATAATGTATCAAAAATATGAAAAGAAAATCTACACATAAAACTAATAATAAACAAACGTCTATTCCATTTCTCGATAAGATAAAAGCGTTTTTGTTACAAATACTTAGTTTTATTTTTGGCGTAATTTCAAATTTAAAAAAATCATTTTCGCATCGAGGCAAAAAAAATAAAGAGGATAACCACACTGACGGATTAATTCCGAGAGATGATTTTGCAGAAAAGGCATCAAAAAAAGCTAAAGCACTATTGAAATTAGTCAAGGCTTTAATAAAAGAAGCTCTAAGCAAAATTAAAATAATTCTCATATTAGCCATAGATGCAATAAAAGAAGCATTTGTTCAGGCTGAGGCAAGAAGATCTTTTAATAAAGCCGCTAAAAAAGCCGCTAAAGAAAGAAGAGCCGAAGAGGAACAGACAGTAAGTCCGGTTGAAAAGAAACCTAAATCAAATAACGCTAAGGCAAAACAAATTTCAAATAAAACTAAAACAAAACAATCAACCGATAAAACTAAATCTAAAACTAAAACAAAAGAAACAAAAGAGAAAATAGTCCCTGCGAAAAAGAAAAAAACAATCTCTATTTACCGCAGAGTGGCTTCACTGCTAATTAAAATAGCAATTTTCGCATTGAGCTTGGTTGTTGTTTTTGGCTACATATTCGGTCTAAGCCGTAATCAAAGCTTAAATATGCAGCCTACTTTTCAAGACGGTGATTTGATTTTGTATTTGCGTTTATATAACAACTACAAGGCGAGTGACACAATATTAATTTGGTATGAAGACAAAGCTATGCTTGAACGAGTAATTGCTGTTGCCGGAGATACTGTCGATATCACAGAAGCCGGTCTTATAGTAAATGGAGGAACTGTACGTGAAGATTATGCTTGGGGAGAAACTACACAGTTTGAACAGGGTGTAACATTTCCTTTGACTGTTCCCGAAGGTAAAATATTTGTTCTCGGAGATAACAGAGAACATGCCACAGACAGCCGTATTTTGGGCTGCATTAATGAATCTGATGTTGGCGGCAGCGTTATAGGTACATTCCGCCGCAGAAATTTTTAGCTTATATTAGTTATTTTATATAATCATTTTTTAAGATTATATTTAATATATATATGTATATATATTATATGTTTGACGATTGCATTCTCACATTGTATAGCAATACCTTTGCAAGCAACTCTTTTAAAGATGTGATTTTTATTTTTTGAACGAAAAATCATATTTTAAAAATTATGGAATTTGCAGGCGGAATCGGAAAGGAGCTACGGTGGATTGTACTCATAAAGTATAGTGTATATATATATGAATCTTTTAAATCTTTTATCATATTTCAAAAAATAAGGAGGAGACAATGTTATGAAAATGAAAAAGATTCTCAGTTCGGTTCTCGCACTGGCAATGACAGCAATGTTAGGTATCACAGCTTTTGCTGAAGGCGAGCCTGACAACGGAGCTGCTCTTGACATGGAAAGCGTAGGAATCAGCAAAATACTCAAGGTGTCAGACGGAGTTGATATTTCCAACATCAACAAGTTTGATTTCAGCTTTATCGGAGTAGACGGCACTAATACTACAGCATCTGAAGCAGGCAACAAGAATGTTTCTATCACAGTAGGACAGCCTTCCAACGGTCTAGCTGTAGGCAGCCTTTCTTTCGCCGACATTTTCGGTGATGTAAGCAATTTTGAGCATGCTGGAAAGTATGTTTACAACGTAACAGAGACCACAAAGGGCTTCAGTTCTTCTGACGCTAATTCTGAGAAAGAATTGACAGTAGACGAAAGCATTTACAAGGTTAGCATTTATGTTGCAAACACTGAAGGCGAAGGACTTACTTACAAAGAAGTAATCGTTGAAAAGGGTGACGAGAAGGTAGATCCTACCATTAAGGAGAGAGAAGTTCCTATAGATCCCGATACTACGAAGACTGCTACTGTAAGCGGAGCAAACTTTGTAAACACATATAAAGAGCTTGTTAAGGGTAATCCTGATAGTCCTGTACTTAAAGTTGAGAAGTTAATCACAGGCGATTACAGCGATAAGACAATGAACTTCTCTGTAGCAGTTGTATTCACAATTCCTGACACAGCTACAAAAGAAGATGTTGAAGCAGTAAGCAAGGGCACAAACCGTGTAAGAATTGCTTGGCAGGGCAAGACAGGCACATTCACAACTGATCTTTCAGACAAGGAGTCAATCGTATTTACAAAGATTCCTGCCGGCACAACATTCGTTGTAAAAGAGGTTCAGGACGAGAACTACAAGAGTAAGATTTCAGGCTTTGTTATTTCAGATGATATCGACTATGTTGCAGGCGACCGTGCAGTTAGCGGTAAAGGTCCTATCGTTGAAAAGGATAATAAAGTAACAATTGAAAACCACAGCGATGCACCTGTTCCAACAGGTTTGGTTCTCAACAACTTGCCTTACGTAGCTTTGGTTGCAGCAGCAGCAGCTGGTCTTGCTATCTTGGTAGTAAAGAAAGTAGCTCGCAAAGATTAATTTTAACATTTTAGCCGGAAGTGCATAAAGGAAATGTTCGAGAATTTGTCTGATGAATAAAACATTCTTGTTAAAAGGAGTGTGACGAAAACGCTTGAAGAATTTGGATCTAAAGCGGTTGGAGTAATTGATTGGGCAACGGATATTGTACTGGAGATTATCCTTATAACAGCACTTGCGTTTGGTGTATATTCGCTTTGGGATTCTCAGCAGGTATATGAGGCAGCCGATTCAGCCAATTATACTGCTTATCGTCCCGAAGCGAATGATACTTTAAGTTTTGAAGAACTTCGAAAAATCAACCCCGAAGTGATTGGTTGGCTTACGGTAAATGATACACCTATTGATTATCCGATAGCTCAAACAGACAACAACGAAAAGTACGTCAACACAAACGCCGAAGGACAATATACACTATCCGGCTCGGTCTTTTTAGATTACAGAAACAGCTCTGACTTTGACGATTTTAACAACATTTTGTACGGACATCATATGGAGAAAAAAATGATGTTTGGTTCATTGAGTGATTTTGCAGATAAGGAGTACTTTGATTCGCACAGATACGGCAATCTGTTTTATAACGGCACTGACCACGGTGTTGAATTTGTTGCTCTGATTCTGACAGACGCCTACAACAGCAACATGTTTGAACCTGCATTATCAGGAGAAGAAAAGCAGCAGGAATTTATTGATTATGTATATTCCAATGCAACGCATCTAAGGAACACTACATTGACAACGGAAGATCATCTTCTTCTCCTATCGACTTGTACAAATGAAATTACAAATGGAAGATACATTCTTGTTGGAAAGTTCACTGAAGAACTTCATCTGCAAGAAAAGCCTTCCACTAAACCTGTTATCAATCTTGGCACATGGAATGTTCAACAGTTGAGTCAATTGAAAAAAATACCTGTTTGGTTATGGCTAGCGGCTATTGCTGTACTGTTTGTACTTTTGCTTATTATTGACGGGAAAGTGAATCTGAAAAGGAAGATTAACCATGAAAAATAATTATAATGCAAAGAGATTTGGTATACTTCTTTTGATTATGTTGATTTGCATTTTGCCGGTTGGATTGATTGCCCATGCAGAGGATTCAACATATGAAATGTTGGAAGTCAAGATTCCATACAAGCACATTTACACCACAACTGATGTGAATGCTGATAGTGTATTTCACTATAGCATATCCGCAGAAGATGATGCCCCGTTGCCGGTTGAAGCCGATGAAAATGGAGTTTTTTCATTTAACGGTGTATCGGGCAGTGGAATCAAAGACGAAAACAAAAGTATATTTAATCTTGACGGAAACTTAACTTTTAAATTTACAAAACCCGGAATATACTACTATAAAATTAAAGCAGATAGTGAAACCGACGAAAAAAAGAAAAACTTCTCATATTACACGCTTAATCCAGAAACAATAACGATTGCACTTTATGTAAATGCTCTTGATGACAATAAAATGAATCTAAAAATGATGACAGCACAGTCGAGTGATAATGTAAAGCTTGATGAAATTGTTTTTGAAGCAAAATACACTAAAACGGAAACATCATCATCACCGAGTTCAAATCCCGATAGTTCTGTCCCCTCAAGACCGAGTACCGTAAATTCTACGGTAACGAATTCAGAATCAACTTCACAATCTCTTTTTGAACGAACATTCAAAACAGGAGATGAAAGCAACAAGTTATTTTATATAATTTTGATGACATTATCCGCAGTGATTATGTTTGCAATTCTTAATTTATCTTACGAAGAGGCGGAAGATAGTGAGAAGAACACAAAATAAAAAATTATTGAGAATCCCATGTACAAGCATAGTTTTTGTATGTGGGATTTTTTTAGTTGTGTACCCTTAGTGAAAAATTCTGACGCAGGCGAGGAAATCACCTTAATCAAAAAGCAGAATCTAAACCCGATAAAACCTAGATTTTTTAATAAGCTCCAGTTTAAACGTAATGAGATATACCCAAAAAAACCAATTTTAAAAATAGCATTTGAGAATACGAGAGATTAAAAGAGTATAAGAGCGTATAAAAGAGATTTTAAAAAATAAATTAAAAATTTTAAAAAAGCTGTTGACATTTCCCCTGTATTTGTGGTACTATTATAAAGCACTGATGTGAAGATAATGCTTTCACATATATTAAATATGTTTTAGGAGGAAAAGACTATGTCAACTACAATGGCTAAAAAAGGCGAAGTAGAGCGTAAATGGTACGTTCTCGATGCTGCCGGCAAGCCGCTCGGAAGAGTTGCTGCACAGGCTGCTGTACTTCTCAGAGGCAAGCATAAGCCAACCTATACCCCGCATGTAGACTGCGGCGATCATGTAATCATCATCAACTGCGAAAAGGCAGTTCTCACAGGTAACAAACTCACTCAGAAGAAGTGGCAGCGTCATACAGGTTATGTTGGTCACTTAAAAGAAACTCGTTACGATACATTAATGGCAACAAAGCCGACAAAAGCTATGGAGCTTGCTGTTAAGGGCATGATTCCAAACAATTCAATCGGCAGAGACGCTTTGCTCAGACTTCGCTTGTTTGAGGGTGCAGAGCACATTCACGAAGCACAGAAGCCCGAAGTTTGGGACAAGTAAGGAAGGAGGACAATAAATCATGTACGATAATTCAAATTATTTCTACGGCACAGGCAGAAGAAAAAGCTCTGTTGCAAGAGTAAGAATTTACCAGGGCACAGGCAAAATCACAATCAACGACAGAGATATCGACGATTACTTTGGTCTTGAAACACTCAAGCTCATTGTTAGACAGCCTCTCAACCTTACAGAAACAGCTGAGAAGTTTGACGTTGTTTGCAGAGTAGCAGGCGGCGGCGTAACAGGTCAGGCAGGTGCAATTCGTCACGGAATTTCAAGAGCTTTGCTCCAGTATGATTCCGAAAACTTGCGTCCGGTTCTCAAGAAGGCTGGATTCCTCACTCGTGACCCACGTATGAAAGAGCGTAAGAAGTACGGTCTTAAAGCTGCTCGTAGAGCTCCTCAGTTCTCAAAGAGATAATTTTTCCATATTTGGAATATACTCAAAAATCACCGCTCGGCTTTTGTCGGGCGGTTTTTCTCGTTGACTTTTATCTCCCTCAATGGTACAATTTAAGCGGTTTCCCTCATGTGTTACAGGTATATCACATATATTATCAAATAATAAAATGTTTTGAGTATGGAATTAAAAAAAAACACAAGGAGCATATCAAACCTTCTCGGTTTATATACTCCTTGTTTTATATTTATAAGATTTAAATATTTTATTATCTTATAATATTATTTATGCTTAATCAGCAAACATCGGTGTAGATAAATATCTCTCACCTGTATCAGGCAGCAACGCTACTATCACCTTTCCCCTGTTCTCCGGACGCTTCGCCAATTCAGTCGCAGCAGCCACAGCCGCACCAGAAGAAATACCAACCAACAATCCCTCTTCACGAGCAAGCGTCTTGCCGGTTGCAAAAGCGGTATCGTTATCAATCGTGATAATTTCATCGTAAATTTCAGTGTTCAGCGTATCGGGAACAAAACCAGCACCAATACCCTGAATCTTATGCGGTCCCGGTGTACCCTTTGAAAGCACCGGAGAACTTTCCGGCTCAACAGCTACAATCTTCACATTCGGATTCTGTGATTTAAGGTACTCACCCACGCCGGTAATAGTACCGCCCGTGCCTACGCCTGCAACAAAAATATCAACCTTGCCGTCTGTATCCTGCCAGATTTCCGGACCTGTAGAAGCCTTGTGCGCAGCCGGGTTTGACGGGTTCGAGAACTGGCTCGGAATAAAGCTGCCCTCAATCTCCTCAGCAAGCTCACTGGCTTTTGCAATTGCACCCTTCATGCCCTTAGAGCCGTCTGTAAGAACTACCTTTGCACCGTATGCTTTCAGAAGGTTTCTTCTCTCAATGCTCATGGTTTCGGGCATCGTAAGTATAACCTGATAGCCCCTCGCCGCTGCCACCGCAGCAAGACCAATACCTGTGTTGCCGCTTGTAGGCTCAATGATAACAGCACCCTCTTTAAGCAAGCCTTTTGCCTCGGCATCGTCAATCATCGCCTTAGCAATTCTGTCTTTAACGCTGCCGGCAGGATTGAAAAATTCAACCTTACCTAAAATTGTTGCTTCAAGATTATTAGCCTTTTCATAGTTGCTGAGTTCAACCAGCGGTGTGCCGCCAACCAAATCCAATACGCTCTTATATACTTTCATTGTAAAATCTCCTTTTTTAATTATACTGTTAAAATATATTAATCAAAGTTGTAAATTATTTGCAGCATCGTCTATGTTTGAAGAAAAAATCTTCACTGTCAACATTCATAATCATTACCTCGCAAATTCAATCCTCTGATTACCTATAAGTTTTATAGGTTTATTATATCATCACTTGCACCTCTTGTCAACCGTTTATTTAAAAAATTTTTTATCGCAATAATTAATTTCAAAATAAAGATTTACTTTTTTTCCAAAACATATTATAATAGGTGTAAGAATATGAAAAGAGGTAAAACTATGCAAAAAACTGCTTTTATCGCTATCGTTGGCAGACCGAACGTAGGTAAATCGTCTATCTTAAATAAAATTCTCGGACAGAAGATAACCATTGTATCTTCCAAGCCGCAGACCACCCGCACACGCATAATGGGCGTATATACAAAGGACGACACGCAGCTTGTATTTATTGACACTCCGGGCTTGCACAAACCGAAAAACAGCCTCGGAAAATATATGGTGCGTTCGATAAACGAATCTGTAGGCGGCGTAGATGCCTGTCTGCTGGTTGCAGAGTGCGACAAGCTGCCCGGCGATACTGAAAAGCTACTTATGCAGAGATTCAAGTCAATGGAGCTTCCGGCTCTGCTTGCACTTAATAAAATAGACAAGCTCAAGGAGAAAAGCGAACTTATAGATAAAATCGCAGCCTACAGCGAGGAGTATGATTTTGATGATATTGTGCCTGTTTCAGCGCAAACGGGCAGCGGAATAAACGAGCTTCTAAAGGCTCTTGAAAAGCAGGCTCAGGAGGGAATGCACCTCTTTGACCCCGATACCGTTACCGACCAGCCAGAGAGAGTGCTTGCCGGAGAGATAATCCGTGAAAAGATTTTGCGGCTCACCGATAAAGAAATCCCTCACGGTACAGCAGTTGTAATCGAGCGTTTTAAGCAGCGAAACAACAGCGGACTTACGGACATTGACGCAACAATTTACTGTGAACGTGCAAGTCACAAAGGAATCATCATAGGCAAGGGCGGTTCGATGCTGAAAAAAATTGGCACATACGCAAGGCAGGATATGGAGAATTTTTTTGACTGCAAGGTAAATCTCACTCTATGGGTCAAGGTAAAAGAGGATTGGCGTAACCGTGAGGGTATTTTGCGTTCACTGGGATATGACGAAAATAACTTTGATTAGCATATAATAATACGCAGCACGACATCAACTGCAAAATTGAAAAAATAATGAAATTATAAATTCTACAAATATTGCCCCGAGAAAAGCGTATAATTATATTGACAAAAATAAATCTCGGAGGTAGTATAATATGAACGAAAAAGATGCGTGGAAGAATTTTACCAGTTCGGGCAGCGTGAATGATTATCTCAGATACGCCTCGATAAAAAACGAACACTCAGCTTTATCGGAGGACAAAGATGAAGTTCAGCACGGACGGACTAGTTATCCGGGAACAAAACATAAAGGAACAAGACAAGGTAATCACTATACTAACAAGAAGTAACGGAGTAATCTCAGCGTTTGTACACGGAGCAAAGAACATCAGAAGTGCGAAGAGCGCGGCAACGGGACTTCTCGCCTACTCCAAATTTATCATTTACAAAAGCCGTGAGCGGTATATTGTTGACGAATGCAACGCCGAAGAGGTTTTCATGCCGCTTCGGCGTGATGTGGAGAAATTGGCATTGGCACAGTATTTTTGCGAGCTGCTGATGACGCTTGCGCCTGAGGAAGACCAAGCACAGGAGCAGCTGCGGCTTGCGCTTAATTCGCTGTATATACTTGGAAAGAACGACCGTTCGCCGATAGTAGTAAAAAGTGCATTTGAGCTGCGGCTGCTGAGTATATCGGGGTTTATGCCTGATTTAGTGGCATGTGAGAGCTGCGGCTGCTACGAGCATGAGCAGATGAGTTTTATACCGGACACAGGCACACTTCTTTGCGGTGACTGTGTCGGCAGCAGTAAGCGGCGGCATATTGTAACGGGACTAGGCGTTACACATGCAATGCGTCATTGTATATATGCAGAATCGAAGAAGCTGTTTGCGTTTCAGCTTTCGGAGGAATCGCTGAGGATACTGGAGCGAGCGATTGAAGAATATATCTCGGTACATATAAACAGGAAATTCAAGACGCTTGAATTCTATAAACAGATGCGTGATTTTGGTGTATAAAAAATGTCTAAAATTAAAATTATAATCAGTGTATTGCAGTTATCAAAATACTTGGATATTAAATATTTGAAAAGAGCCTTTGCGCTCACATTAGCCTATAATGTTTTAAAAGTTATCTGTATCGTTGGGGTACTCGTGCCGCTGCACAATACATACCTAGCCAATCAGCTAGAGGTTGATTTGCTCGAAACCCCTCTCCCTGAGGATACAGTGTTTATCGAAAGCATTACCGCCACAGGCAAACTGAACGGCAGCAGCGGCGAAATGAATTTCTTCGGCGGTATACTCATAAAATCAGAGCTGAGCGAAAAAGAACTCAATGAGTATTACTCTAAGGTTCGTCAGGAGCACGATGACTACTTAATTAAATCTCAGAATTG
>CACYEJ010000116.1 GCA_902773395.1 uncultured Ruminococcus sp. | reverse complement strand
TAATCTTCACTAATCAATTCCGGTGTTACATACACAGTCCTATTTTTCACAAAAATCACCGTACCCGGCTTTGCTCCCTGCGGCTTACTCACATTTCTAATCTGTGTATAATCCACAGGCACCTGCGAACTGTCCTTAGCCTTACTGTGATACGCCGCAAGCTTCGCCGCCTGCAAAATCGCCTTTTCGCTAGGCTCTCTTCCGTTGGTTACAAGTATAGTATGCGAACCGGGAATATCCTTTGTATGCAGCCATATGTCGTTATTATTCGCCGTCTTTAGGGTAAGCGTATCATTCTGTCTGTTATTCCTGCCCACAAGCACCTCGAATCCGTCATCTGTTGTGAATTTCAGCGGCGGCAGCATTTTCTGTTCCTTGCCCTTATTTTTACCGGATTTTATATATCCAGTCTGAACCAGCTCCGCACGAATCTCCGCAAGCTCCCTCTCGGTTTCGGCACGGCTCAAGCTGTCGAACACGTTGTCAATATATACAAGCTCCTCTTGTGCAAGCTTAATTTGCTCAGTCAAAACCTGCTCGGCAGTCTTTGCCTTGCGGTAGTCCTTGTAGTATTTCTGAGCGTTCTGCGAGGGTGACTTTGACGGGTCAAGCTTAATTCTCACCGCTGCCATATTTTCATCATAGAAATTTTCCAAATCCACAAACGGCGAACCCTTTTCTATTCTATACAAATTTGCTTGCAGCAAATCGCCGTTTATCCTGAGCTTCTCTCTGTCGGCACACTTCTCCAGCTCAGCCCGTTGCGTATTGATTTTTCGAGAAATTCGCTCACTTGCATTGCTGAGCAGCTTTAGCAAATCCTGTCCCTTAGCCTTCATACGCTCCGCCTTGTCACGCTCCAGATAGAAACGGTCAAGCAGTACGGAGAAGCTCTCTTCACGTTTAAGCGTCATAGCCGAACCATACTGTGTGATACCCATAAAAGAAATATCCTTAGGCTTGCCCTTTGGCTCAGTAATGCAGTACGGCACGCCGCTGCCCTCTCTCACGGCATTAGTTAATTTTGTAATATAGTAATCAAGACGTTTTCTGTACTGTGAATCAAATTCATCTGTATATAAATCTTTACCGCCCGATACAAGATATTCAATTTCTCTGCAAATAATCGGCGACACGCCCAGCACAGAATTAAGAATAGCCTTATTGAGTTTTTCGGGGCGTTGAGAATCCAAAACAGCCTTAACGATAACCGACGGGCCATTCGACAGCATGCTGAGCTTATTCTGTCCGGGGGGCAGCTCGTACCTCATGCCGGGCAGAACAAGACGCTGAGTAGTCATAGTTGGGTCAACACGTTTCAGAGCGTCAATAATCATACCGTTTTCGTCAATAAAAATAACATTACTGTACTTGCCCATAATCTCCACAGCCAGAGTAAGCCGAACGGGGTCGCCAAGCTCGTTCGTTGAATCGAAATCAATAAAAACAATTCTCTCCAAATCGGGCTGCCGCACATCGAAGATTTTCGCACCGCAAAGCTTTTTTCTCAGCAGCATACAAAGCATAGGCGGAGAAGCGGGATTTTCGGGAGCATTGCTAGTAAAATTGACCCGTGGAGAATTCGCCCTTGCGGATATCAACAATTTTCTGTTGCCGCTAAAGGTTCTCACAGCGAGAATAAGTTCGTCACGGTTAGGCTGATGAATCTGAGAAACTCTTGCGCCGCACAGCTCGTCCTTTAATTCTCTCGTTAAAAAATGTACAAAAGCACCATCAAGTGCCATTAAAACCACCTCGATACAAATTCAGATTTAACTCTGCACTCACATTATAGTATACAATAAACAGTAGAATATTTCCATACCTTTAGAGAAAATTTTGACTTCATGAGAAAATAAAACACTGCCAAACATTACGGGCGATGCAAGATTTACACTTAAAGTATAGACCTTGCATTTTATTATTTTTATATCGAAAGTCAACTTTTCACTTTCAGTGTTTACACTAAAAGTGAAAAATGTCAAATTAGCCTCTCCCTCAACCCACAAAGAATTTTCTTCTCACGTCTGCTAACTCTCACCTGCGTCATACCAAGCAGCTTTGCGGTCTGCGACTGAGTTAGACCCTTATAATACCTTAGCATTATTAGCTGTCTGTCACGCTCCTCAAGCTGAGAAATCTCCTGCTCCAGACTCAGCCGCTCCGCAAGCCGCTCCTCCCCCGATTCAACAGGCACATCTACTTGTGAGATATCGTCGTCGCCGTCCTCCGAAACTGTAAGCGACAGCGGCTGTCTGCAAGCACACAAAGCCTCCACCGCCTGCTCCTCAGTTACGCCAATCAGCCTTGCAAGCTCTGTCACAGTAGGCACTTCACCCGTGCGGTTCACGTACTCCTGCTGAACACGCTGAGCCTTAATTGCAGTTTCTTTCAAACTCCTGCTCACCTTCAGCGT
>CACYEJ010000115.1 GCA_902773395.1 uncultured Ruminococcus sp. | reverse complement strand
TGATAGATACTACCTGACCGTCCATTTCAAATGTAACGCCGTTTCTGAAATCTCCTGCTGATATCATGTTAAATCCTCCTATTTTCAGAAAAAATTAATTTTCATCAATGTATTTTTATCCGGCTTCTGGAAAAAAGCACTATATACAATTTTATTATACTATACAATAAATCAAATTGCAAGTTTTTTTAAAAATTTCCCAAATAAAAGCTTTTTATACCAAAGGAAGAAAGCTATTGAGCATTTAATTCTCCTCAGCATAAATCAAAATTTTATATTTCTCGGTGCTGCAAAATAAAAAATACAGCCAAGAATACAACGCCCACTCCAAAAATAACATAAGCTAATACAGTGTAATAATTATAGTATGCTCCGGGATAATCCAAACGGCAAAAATACGGTGCGTCCTTGACAACCTTTAGCTTAACCTTATCGCCCTCTTTGTACTTCAGCTCATAATGCTCAATAACAACATCTTCATAAGTCTTGCCCTCAAAGTCATATGTAACATAAACATCGTAGCCTGAAATATAATTCATATCTCCGCCCTCTACAGGTGCTACTCTGGTACAAGTTCCCTCAACATCTACCATTTCGAGAAGCTTACTTGAACCCATTACAGCATCGAACGTTTGCCCTGTAATCTTGTTTGCTGCAATAGATCTAATTCCAATAATGATTAAAACTATACCTACAATCAGGAAAGGTTTCTTATTGCCTATCTTCATATTCATAATGTAACCACCTTCCAAAATATAATTATAAAGTCTGCATATTTGTATTACGTTATTTCTCCTCGCACAGTTTGTGTAAAATTTTAGTCTTGTGTTGGCAGTACAACCAATTCTTTCGGCAGCGACGCTAAATTTTTGCAGCCATCAGCAGTAACAACAACCATATCTTCAATTCTGACGCCAAACTTATCAGGAAGATAAATCCCCGGCTCAACCGTGATAACCATACCGGCACTTAGGATTTTATCGGACCTTGAAGAAATAAACGGCTGTTCATGTATATCAAGTCCTACGCCGTGACCTGTTGAATGCTTGAAGTAATCGCCGTAGCCGTAAGACTCTATAACATCTCTTGCGACTTTATCCACATCACTTGCCTTCACGCCAGCCTTAACCTTTGCAAGTGCCGTTAGCTGAGCTTCGAGAACAATATCATAAATCTTTCGCTGTTCATCGCTCACCTCTCCAACTGCAACAGTTCTCGTCATATCGCTGTGATATCCCTCGAAAACTGCACCTATGTCAAACGTTACGAAATCGCCCTTACTCACAATCTCCTGCCCTGGAACACCGTGAGGCATAGATGTTTTCTTACCTGTTATTGTAATTAAATCGAATGACACACCCGACGCACCTTTTTTCCGCATCAGAAATTCAAGCTCCAACGCAAGCTGTGATTCGCTTATCCCCGGCTTCACCATACCTAGCAACTCAAGATAAGCTTCCTCGGTGATACGCTGGGCTTTTTCTATTTTTTCAATCTCGTCTGTAGACTTTATTATCCTGAGATTGGAAATTAACTTATCTAGCATATCATTTGTGATAAGCTTACAGTCGGTTTTCGAGAATATCTTTTTAAGTTGTTGAGCAGAACTAAGGGTAGTGTGCGACGCTTCAACCATTACCTCTTTTATTCCATGCTTTTTTAAAAGCTCCGCAAGTGATTCTTCGTATCTTTCATAGACTACTACCTCACAGTTTGTTACGTTCTTCCTAGCCGCCTCAGCATATCGGAAATCCACTAGCAAATACGATTTTGAACGAGTGACAAATAATGTTCCCTCACTATTTGCAAAGCCGGTCAAGTAGTACAGATTTGCTTCACAGCTTATTAAAGCCGCTGTATACTGATTAGAGAGTCCAATTGACAGCTTTTTAAGCTTCATATATTTTCTTAGCTTATCAAGCTCGTTATTATCAGCCATTGCGAATACCCCACTTTACAGAATATCATTCAGAGCATATAAAGCAAGCCTATAGCTAAACTTACCAAAGCCGCTGATTTGCCCCTTGCATACAGCTCCGATTACAGTTTTGTGGCGGAATTCGTCACGAGCATGGACATTGGACATATGAACCTCAATTGTCGGCACACTTGGCACACAGGCAATAGCGTCACGAATTGCATAGCTGTAATGCGTATATGCACCGGCGTTGATGATAATGCCGTCCTTTGTACCCAGTGCAGAATGAATTTTAGAGATAATCTCTCCCTCACCGTTTGACTGGAAAATCTCAATCTCCATACCAAGTTCATCTGCCCAGCGGCGGATATCCTCATTGATAGTTTCGGCGGTTTCCTCACCGTAGACATTTTTTTCTCTAAGACCTACCATATTGAGATTAGGTCCAAGAATCAGTAGAATTTTCTTGTTCATTGTAAGCAGCCTTTCCTTTTTAATAATAGTTATATACCTGCGAACATTATTATCCGGCACTTGTCATTCTAAGACCGGCAATCCGCAAGCTTTATTCAACAGTATAACAAATCATTACAAATCTGCAAACGAAAGCTGCATAAAGCGTTCGGGCAGATAATTTAAATATCTGAATATTTCATTTCTGTCTGTCAAAATTCCGTTAGCAGTACAGCGTTCAATAAAAATTTCTCTGAGCCGTTTTTCATTTGGACTAGATATTTCATAAGCATTTCCAAATGTGCGGATATATTTTTCTTTAATTCCGGGAAAATGTCTGTCAAGAGCTGCATAAAAGTATTCTCTGTTACCCTGTCTAAGAGTCATACCCATACCGAAACTGATTATCCCATATACACCTGCGTCAATACAATAATCCAGAATACCGTTCAAATTCTCCTCGGTATCATTTATAAACGGCAGAATCGGACAAAGCCACACTACTGTGGGAATTCCGTTCTTCTGCATAGTTTTAAGCACCTCATATCGTGAGCGGCTTGTGCAGACATTCGGCTCAACAATTCTGCACAAATTTTCGTCATAGGTTGTAAGCGTCATTTGAACTACACACTTTGCTTTACTGTTGATACTTTTCAAAAGCTCCAGATCTCTAAGAATTAAATCTGATTTTGTGAGGACGGTCACACCGAACTCATAACGCTCTATAAGTTCCAGACATTTTCGTGTGATTTGCAGTTTATTTTCGCAGTGCATATACGGATCACACATCGCACCTGTACCGATCATGCAACGCTTACGTTTTGATTTGAGTGCCCTTTCCAACAGTTCGGGAGCATTCTGCTTGACCTCTATATCTTCAAATTCATGAGTAAAGCCGTAACACGTACTCCTTGTATCGCAGTATATACAGCCGTGAGAACAGCCTCTGTACACATTCATACCGTTTTGTGCAGATAATATTCCTTTAACATTAACTAAGTGCATAGCCTAACCGCCTTGTTTGATGAGTATACGTAAATAAAAAAGGCAAGTGACCTTGAACAGACCACTCACCCATTTTTACCTATTAATTTATAAGCGTAAAATATAATTACTTATACTTACGTTTACGAGCAGCCTCGGACTTCTTCTTACGCTTTACAGACGGCTTCTCGTAAGCTTCTCTCTTACGAACCTCAGCGATAACGCCAGCTCTAGCACACTGCTTCTTAAATCTTCTCAATGCACTCTCAAGAGACTCATTTTCCTTGATTCTGATTTCTGCCATATATTTTCCCTCCCAT
>CACYEJ010000114.1 GCA_902773395.1 uncultured Ruminococcus sp. | reverse complement strand
CAACAAAGTGTATTTCGTAAACCGTGAATTTGCCGCTTGTTCCGTCAAGAGCAGTCTTTGCCTTGTCGAACATATCGCCGGAGGTGACGGGTGTAACCGCCATCTGAACACCTTCGGGGAATACTCCTGCATCCGCATGAGCCTTTACGCCTTTCCGGCAACATTCGGGTCAGCAACTGAGCTTGTCGGGTCATTGAACACGTCATACACATCCACAAATTCTTCCAGTACCTGTGCATCCTCGGTTTCGATTTTTATGGGATAGTTGTACTTGTTTTTTTCAAGCACATCTGTTACTTTTTTCAGGCTGCCAAGATATCCTTCTCTTCCGAGGTATGTAAGGGACTGCATATCTATTTCGATACGTGCATTATTGTTCTCATCGATCACGATTGATGCAGGGGACTTCATAGAAGCATTGCCCATAAAAAGGCTGTCGCTGCCGAACTGTTTAAGCTGAATATTTACGGTGTAAATGCCCTGTACGGATGCTGTACTGCCGGCAGCAGCAGTCTGTACGGCAGTTACCGCATTGTCAACGCTTTCCTGTGTCTTGCTTTCGTCAGCCAATACAGCCTTTGCACTTTCTACGGCAGCAGTCAGGGCAGCATAGCTTTCATCTGTATATTTTCCGTCAGCGTTGCTGATGGCTTCTGCTTCGCTGATCTTTACTTCAAGGGCAGAAGTATCAACAGCCGGTTTCTTTTCCAGTGCCTTTGTAGCGTCCTGCAAGTTTGCCAGTGCGGCATCTACTTCTTCCTGTGTAGCGTTTTCGTTTTCATTTACAGCATTCGCATTTTCAAGTGCTGTTTTCAGATTTTCAACAGATTTGTTTGTGTAGTCTGACATATCTCCGTTCAATCTGTTCTCTGTATATCTTACCAAAGAATCAAGAGCTGTTTTATCAGTTGGAAGATTTGCTATTTTTTCAGCTGAACTCCAATCTATATCAATTGCTACCCTTTCACTACTCTCCAATAGCCTTATGGAAGATGATGTTTCCTCATTTTGTGAATAACCCTTAACATCAACAATAATATCATCGGCTTTATAAAGATTAGAGAATGATGCCTGATGTGTGCAGCCCTCTCCAACAATAGAAATCGTTTTGTCAAAGTATTCTATGCTTTTGTAAGTTCCACCGAATGTTAATTTTGTAGCACCAGAATCACCCGGAATAAGACCGAATAAATAATAATCATTTCCGTCATCGTTAGAAATGCTTTTTGCGACAATAATTGTATCTTCAAGGCATTTAACAGTTGATTTCTTTATCTGTGAGTAATCAAAAACAATAACCGCATCCTGTTCCATGTCGCCCATTGCATCGACCTTCACTCTGCAAATAACGTCAGATTCATTTGAAGGCAATTCAAACTTAACTTCTGAAATATATTCCGAAAAGGTCAATTCATCATCATCACCCAAATCATCAAACGAAACTATACGATTTTCTCCCGTAACTTCATATCGGCTTTCCGCATTGACCGACCCCATGTTGCTGTAATATTCATCAGAAGTTAAATCGTAATAATAAAACTTTTGAAGATGTCCTATCAATCCATCTCTTTTTATAGGGTGGAAATTGATAGTTACATATTTTTTGCCATCTTGAACGGTTATTTTTGCTGTATGTTCAATAGCTTCATTTGCCATTGAAGCATAGTCAGTAGCCCTCGCATATACATAAACAGGAACAAAATAAGTGCCGTTTGTATCACTGGTATTAAGTTGTGTTGTCGGGCGTTCAGTTGGAAAATTAGTTGTATTTATTGTTTATTTTTTGATCAGATCAGAGAAAAATTTGTAAAGTGCTTGATTTTTATCGCCGTTTCGCATATAATATAGATGAGGGGTGTATCTCAGCCCTGAAATGAGACACTTATTTGCGGGTTTCTCTTGACCCTTAACAAGAAAGTTACAAGTGCAATGGGGGGCAGGTTTTCCTGCTCCTTTTTGCTTGATAAGGAGAGAATCACATGGACTCACTCAAGATTTACGAAATAAGCGAAAAGTATGTGAATTACCTCGCACCTCTTGCGTCACACCTGTTCCGTAACCGACAAGCCGGTCAACAGAACTCACGCAAATACATCGGCATCGTTCTGCAAATCAACGGCATGGATTACTTTGCCCCACTTTCCTCTTTTAAGGAAAAGCACCGCAAAATGAACGAGGGATTGGACTTTATCAAGATCAAGGATTATGCCGTGATCAATCTCAACAATATGTTTCCCGTTCCT
>CACYEJ010000113.1 GCA_902773395.1 uncultured Ruminococcus sp. | reverse complement strand
GTCAAGGACGATAAGAGAACCGTTTATTTCTTTTACACCAACATAATCTAAAACCATTCTGTTTCATTCCTTTCTTATAGAGTTAAAGCATTAATTAAACTCGGCTGTCAATGTTGAATTGAGAGCTTCGTCAATTTCCATTTCATAATTTTTGAAAAGCTCAGGCTTGTTGTTTGGAATATCGTACTTCATCTTGGTAAGCTTATCAAACAAGCCAAGTGATGTAATTCTCGAAATAGGTATATTCCTGCTTATGAGATCCTGCGCAACCTCGTGCAGATGAAGAATTGTTTTCATCATTAGCTTTTGCTTTTCAAGAGGAACGTATGTATCGTCCTTATGGAAAGCGTTCTGCTGAAGGAATCCAACTCTAATTACACGAGCCGTTTCAATAATCAGCTTCTGATCATCAGGCAATACGTCTGCACCAATAAGCTTTACAATCTCCATAAGTTGATTTTCTTCCTGTAGAATTGCATTAATTTTGTTGCGGTACTCAATAAACTCTCTGCCGAGGTTCTCTTCAAACCACGGGTCAAGGTCTGTGAAGTACTCGCTGTAGCTGGTCATCCAGTTGATTGCAGGATAATGTCTTGCGTATGCCAAAGCTTTATCAAGCGCCCAGAAACAGCGTGTAAATCGCTTAGTGTTCTGCGTTACCGGCTCGGAAAAATCAGCTCCCTGAGGTGATACTGCTCCGATTACGGTAACTGAACCCTCTGAACCGTTAAGGTTCTTAACACGGGCTGCACGCTCATAAAACTCGGAAAGTCTTGACGGCAGATATGCAGGGAAACCCTCTTCGGCAGGCATCTCCTCCAAACGTCCGGAGATTTCTCTCAAAGCCTCTGCCCAACGTGAAGTTGAGTCTGCCATTATCGCACAATGATACCCCATGTCACGATAATACTCGGCAAGTGTAATACCTGTATAAATTGACGCCTCACGAGCTGCAACAGGCATATTTGAGGTATTGGCAATAAGCACGGTACGATCGGTCATAGGTCTGCCTGACTTCGGGTCTATCAGCTCACCAAACTCCTGAAGAACCTGACTCATCTCATTGCCACGCTCACCGCAGCCAACGTACACGATGATATCAGCGTCACACCACTTTGCAAGCTGATGCTGCGTCATAGTCTTACCTGCGCCGAATCCGCCCGGAACAGCAGCAGTACCGCCCTTTGAAATCGGCAAAAGAGTATCAATAACACGCTGTCCTGTAATCAGAGGAATATCCGCAGGCATCTTTCTCGTAACGGGACGAGGTGTTCTGATTGGCCACTGCTGACAAAGCGTAAGGTCAATATTCTTTCCGTTTTCGTCCTTTATAACTACTACAGTGTCATTGATTGTATATTTACCGTCCTTAGCCACTTTGACTACTTCGCCGCTAAGAAGCGGAGATACCATTACACGATGCTCGATAATTTTTGTTTCGGGAATTGTTGCGTAGATATCGCCGCCCTTGAGCTTATCGCCCACCTTAACGGTAATATGTACGTCCCATTTTCTTTCGGTATCAAGCGACGAAACAGCCGCTCCTCTGGAAATAAACGCGCCGCCTGTCAATTTTTCAATTTCTTTAAGCGGACGTTCAATTCCGTCGAATATATTATCCATAATGCCGGGGCCTAACAGTACATTCATAGGCGCGCCTGTACCGACAACGATATCGCCCGGCTTCAAGCCTGTTGTTTCTTCGTAAACCTGAATTGTGGTGACCTTATCGGTAATCTTGATAACCTCACCGACAAGTCTTTGCTCACCAACATAGACCATTTCCATCATCGAAAATGTTCGGCTGTTCTTTACTGTAACAACAGGACCGTTAATACCAAATATTACATCATTGTTTTCTATTGTCAATAGTTTCATCTCCCTGCACTGATCATTCTACCGTGAAGCCCGATGTATCTACAAAGACACGCTTCTGAGCCTCAAATTTGCTGTCGAGAGTTTCATCTGCAACGATTGACAGCTCTTCGCAGAAGCAGCGAATACCGCCCAGCCTGATAGAATTATCAATCACCGTTTCGCAGTTTGGGATATATTTCTTGATTTGATTAAGGAATCTTTTATCCTTTTCCGAAATATATACAACCGCTTTTTTTCCGCCAAGATATTCACCTATCGACTTAGCAGAGTTATTTATGTAGGTTTCATACTTCTTACTCTTTGAAAAATCACTCAGCTTCTGCGCTGCTTCTTCAAAGACAGTTTCAACCATTTTGTTACGCTTCTCAAAAAGCTCACGTTTAACAGCTGTTTCTTTCAGGGAATTTTCCTTTGCCAAGGAAGCCTTGTACTCCGCCTTTTCCTTTTGGATATAAGCGAATGCCGCAGCCGTACCCTCTTCATTGGCACGGCTCAGCTGCTCCTCACGAAAAGCCTCTACCTCGGCTCTCATTGCCTGCTTCTGTTCCTCAGCATACTTTTCAATTGCCTCTAAAAAGCTGTTTGTCTTACTGTTTGCATCTATCATATAAACTGCTCCCAATCTTGACAATTAATCTAACTTTATACCGATAGCGTCGTGAACGTATTTTGTGATTGAATCACTTGTGCGTCCGTTGCCGTGTCGGTCGGGAATTTCTACAATAAGCGGCTGTCGTCTGTTCATTTTATAATCCATAATCATTTCGGGACAAAGTGAAACAAGAGTAGCCGTCATAAGTACTACTGCAACATCGCTTCGCTGCATTACCTCGTTAAGTGTTTTACGAACCTCTTCCTCGGTATGAATAACTACACCGTCAATACCTGAAAGACGCATTCCCATGAGCGTATCCACGTTGTCGCTGATAAGATAAAATTTCATATGCACTCACATTCCTTTGTCGGACAATTAGCCGAGCTTCGAAAGAATAAGAATAGAAACGAGCATACCGTAAAGTGCAACACCTTCACCAAGTGCAACAAAGATCAACGACTTACCAAAATTCTTCGGGTCTTCGCTGGTAGCACCGATTGCAGCCGGAGCAGCATAACCTACAGCAATACCGCCGCCGATACAAGAAAGTCCTGTTGCGATACCTGCACCGATAAGTCCCATTCCCATTGAGCTGCCGGCTGCCTGAGCAGCTGCATCTGCTGTTTCAGCAGCACTTGCAATCATCGGGCAAAGGAAGCATACAAGGAACACTGCACAGAATGAAGCAATCTGCATGTAAAGAGCTTTCTTTTTCTTGCAGCCTTTCTGAACAGCTCTGTTTGCAAGATAAACTGACGAAATACCAAAAATAACCGGAACAGCTAGCAATATATAATCCATGATGAATTTCCTCCTAAAATAAAATAACAATGATACTTTTACTTAACAAGTGTAGTTACAGGCTTATAAGCTCTGCCGTCACCCTTGTAGAATCTTCCGAACATCTCGTAGAACTCAAGTCTTAGCACCTGAATACAAACGAGCAACGCCTCCAATGCCATAACAAATATATTACCGATAATGACAATGAGAACATAACCAACACCGCTTGACATATTTGCAAGCGTGAACACAACCTCCATCATGCCGGCGTGTACAAGAACAAACGCACCAACTCGCAGGAATGACATTGTATTCGTTACATAGCTGAGCAGAACCTCGAAAAGCTCGAAGAAGTTCTGAACACAATAGCCGCCCCAGCTTTCAGGCTGCCATTCCTTTTTGCCCTCGATAAGCTTTCCGAGAGGCTCTTTGAGGAAAATAAGCAGCAGCGGAATTGCGATTAAGAAAAGAATATATATCGGGTTGGTAAGCTTAATACCAAGCATCATCTGAGAAATCAGCGCAGCAACTACCGATACATAAAATACCAAGCCGGCAAGACCATTGTTGCCAAACACGGCATTCTCTTTGTCCTTCATTTTAAACGAAACAATGATATTCAATATAATAGCAAGCGATACTAAGAAAATACCAATACCTACCGCAAGGTAAATAATAGTATTTGTTGTAGCCGGCTGCATAACGCTTATCGGCTTTTCGCTCATTCCAAACAAGGCTTTATACATTGGATTCAACGCTTCTTCAAATCCGAACACCGAACCGTAAACCAGACCGAACAACGCTCCCGAAATACCGCATGGAATCAAGATAGAACCAAGAGGATTTTTCTTTTTCTTCATAAAGATACCAAACAGCATTACCATTAATCCGTGACCTACATCGCCAAACATTATACCAAAAAGAATAGTATAAGTAATCGCAATAAAGGTTGTCGGGTCAAACTCGCTGTAATTCGGCAATCCGTACATCTCTGTGTAGAATTCAAAGCCCCTTGTGAGAAAGTTATTTTTGAGTTTTACAGGCGGCGAATGTTTCAATTCACTCTGACCGCTTGTAATTGTACACTCAACGGAATCTATCTTTGCAAGCTTCTTTGCAACTGATTTTGCCTTATCTGCTGTTATCCAGCCAACAATTACAAAGCTGTTATTATAGGTTACAGCTTTTGCGGCTACATCATATTTCTTTTGCAATTCATCAAAAAGGCTATAATACAAATTGATTTTTGCACTATGTGAAGTAATATATCCGGAAAGCTCTGCCTTGACATTTTCAAGTTCCTTGCGAAGCTCAGGCAAACGCTGCTTTTGCTCTTCGCAATATTTTTCGGGAGTACCGTCAAGCTCCAGTACGCCGCAACTCTCAAAGTAAAGACTGGAGAATATTCTGTCCACATCATCGCTATTGGCAATTGGCGACAAGTAAAGTCCCCAATAATAATTGTCATCGTTCGAACATGGAACAAACATTACAAACGGATTATCACTATAGTCAACCATCTTAGCAAAACTTTCCTTTGGAAGCTTACCAAAGTTTGCCTTGATATAGCGGCACTGATTGATCTTATCAATTTCAAGATCGAGATTCAGGAAATGACTGATTTGCTCAATGTTTCTGTTGCACTCGCTGATCTCAGCCTCCAACTTTAGCTGCTTATCGTAATAATCATTTAGAGTATCTGAAAGCTTATCTGCCGCTTCAACAATCTCATCAGAGATATGCTTCTTCGAAACATCGACAAGCTCCGTTTTTATCCCGCAAGAGTCAACAGCCAAATTGAACTTATCTATCGTTTCACTGTACTGATTGACTGACTGAACAGGGATAAACATTTTTATGTCTGAGTGAAAGTTGAGTGGATCATCAGGTTGAAAGCTCTGTGTATTGACCAACAGATCGGCAACGTCAAAAAGCTTATCCTGAAGACCTATTATCCTCAAACATTTTATTTTTTCAATAGCCAAGATTTACACCTCTTTTGACTCATATTATAAAATATATGCTATGTGATAACAAGAGTTTTTATTTTCTCAGGATCAACACTGTAGCGTACGCCCTCTATAATACTTACAATATTATCATATTCGGTTTCTGTAACAAAAACATACGACAACATCACCACAAGAGGATAGCTTGAGAAATGAATATTCTTTTTTGTTATCTTGAACATACCAACTCTGTCAATTTCGCCTGCGTAAACATATTCAAGCTTACTGAGATTTCTGCCAAAAGAGGTATCCTTTACAGCGTTAAATACTTCTGTACTTGTGGTAGCAGAACACAATCTTTCGATTGTTTTGCTGTTGAAAGTGCCATAAGGAAACAAGTGCCCTTTTGTACCCTCGGAAGACTCCTTGTAATATTTTTTGAGTCTGAAAACCCGGACGAAATTCAAATAATCCATAATGGAATTAAACATTGTGTACAATGCTTTCTGCTCTGCACCCGATGAGTACTCGGCAATTGCATTGTACAGATTTTTATAACAATACCTGTAAAGCTTGTTCTCCACCTGTGAGATATTTATTCTCTCACCCTGCTTAGGACGAAACTCCGCCATAAGCTCCTCATAGGGAGTACCGACAAGAGAAGCGAAAAAGCTCTCGTAATTTCTCGCTCTGGCAAGGCTTGCGGTGTTGATACACGTATGCTTGGTAAAATATTCAGGCATTGTATACGCATATTCATCTGTGCTGTTGGAAGACATAAGGGTTAAAAAGTGAATAATTTGCTCAATTTCATCTCGCTGAACGATATACTGAGCAAAGTACTCACCGGAACCATTTGTGTAACGGCACAGCGAATAAAAATCCTCATAGAGCTTTTGTCGGAGTATAACCTCCAGTCTGCCACGGTGTATTTCTCTTTCGTTTACCTTTCTGAGAACATTCTCATAATAGGTGTTATTCTTTAGATACATAACAACCTCGGCAACGCTCTTACAGGAAAGAAGATTCGCATAATCCTTTTCCGTAAGCCTTCTGCCATATTTGGCACGGGCTTTGGCAAGGACAGCATTTGCAGATTTTGATGATGCCATATCTTATTCTGCCGCCTCCGTTTCATGTTTCAAAATTCAATGATAACAAGCCACTCAGTTGTTATATCTTAATACACCGTTGACAATATCATTGACCCATTTATCTTTATGGTCCTTGAATTTCTTATCTAGGGATTTTGAAACATCACTGTAATACTTCTCGGTCTTTTTCCAGTTTTCATCGGAAGCCTTTTTGGCAGTTTTTTTATACTCCTCAACGTGAGTTCTCGCACTTTCGAGATACTCCTCGTAAACCTCCTGACGCTTTTTCTTGACCTCTTCTCTGGAAGCGATTTTTTCGGCATTAGCCTCGTCTTCCATTTTTCGGGCAGTTTCGTCCATCTGTAAAATTTTACTAATAATATCGTCCAATTATATTCGCCTCCTTTTCTGATGCGATAATGATAATTTTTAAATAATGCAAAAGTCCAAGTCTATAATCTGATAAAAGTCAACACATCTACAATTATCAAAATTAGAGTCTTTCAAAAATTGCATACTGTGTTTTTATTATTATTCTCGATAACATATGATTATATATTAAATTATTTTCAGATATCGCAAGTATTGAATTTCATAATAATAAAATATAGAAAAATTAATTTTTCAAACTCTGAATTGGTGCTGGAATACGTCCGCCTCGATTAATGAATTTTGCCGGAGAACTCATGTTTACCTCCATAACAGGACCACCGCCAAGCAATCCGCCAAAATTCAAGTATTCGCCGGCTTTCTTTCCAATTGCAGGAATTAGTCTTACGGCTGTTGTTTTCGAATTAACCATACCAATTGCAGCTTCATCGGCAATAATACCGGAGATAACCTCCGCCGGTGTGTCACCTGGAATATTTATCATGTCAAGACCTACCGAGCAAACAGCCGTCATTGCTTCAAGCTTTGTCAGCGTTAAGCAGCCTTTTTCGGCAGCAGCAATCATTCCGGCGTCCTCTGTAACGGGAATAAACGCACCCGAAAGTCCTCCAACGTGTGAGCTTGCCATAACTCCGCCCTTTTTAACAGCATCGTTTAGCAGTGCAAGACAAGCGGTTGTACCATAAGCACCACAGGTTTCAAGACCCATTTCCTCCAAAATATGGGCAACCGAGTCACCGATTGCCGGAGTCGGTGCAAGAGATAGATCAACAATGCCAAATGGAACACAAAGTCTTTTTGAAGCCTCCTGTGCCACAAGCTGACCTACTCTTGTAATTTTGAAAGCGGTCTTCTTTACTATATTGGCAACCTCGGTGATATCACAATCAGGAGATTTTGCAAGAGCCGCACGAACTACACCAGGACCGGAAACTCCGACATTTATAACGCAATCCGGCTCACCTGTTCCGTGAAACGCACCAGCCATAAACGGGTTATCCTCAGGAGCATTGCAAAATACAACAAGCTTAGCCGCACCGATACAATCTCTGTCGGCAGTAAGCTCAGCCGTCTGACGAATAATTCTTCCCATTTTTGCAACAGCGTCCATGTTTATGCCTGCTTTTGTAGAACCAATATTTACAGACGAGCATACACGTTCCGTAGTTGCCAACGCTTCAGGAATACTCTCAATCAACGCATAGTCACCGGCGGAAAATCCCTTATGACAGAGCGCTGTATAACCGCCAATAAAGTTCACGCCGACTTCCTTTGCGGCACGGTCAAGCGTTTTAGCAAATTTTACCGTCTTTCTTGCTTGACAAGCCGAAGCTACCATAGCTATAGGTGTGACCGAGATTCTTTTGTGAATAATAGGAATTCCGTAGTCAATGCTGATATCCTCACCTGTTTTTACAAGCTCGCCCGCATAGCGGCAAATCTTATCGTAAACCTTGTCGCATGCCTTGTCTATATTATCGTCAATACAATCTAGCAATGAGATACCCATTGTAATAGTTCTTACGTCAAAGTTCTCATTTTCAATCATATTAATGGTTTCAAGAATGTCATTCGTATTAATCATATCTTACTCCTCAAATTATACTCTATACATTGTATTAAAAAGCTCCTCATGTGTTACGTGAACCTTAACGCCAAGCTCCTCGCCTATGCTCTTCAATGACTCCGAAAGCTCCTTGAACGGCACTGTACATTTCGTAATATCCACCATCATAATCATTGCGAACATATCCTGCATTACGGACTGCGTCACCTCAATTACGTTAGCTCCTTTCTTTGCACATTCGCCCGAAATTCCCGCCAATATTCCGACAGTATCCTTACCTATTACTGTTATTACAGCTTTCATAAAACTATCCCTCCGAAAAAAAATAACAATTATCACATTACATTGTAAGCTTTTTAAGGATAAAAGTCAATCTAATTTTCAACAAAATATCTAACGAAAGGAAATTTAAACACAATCATTTTTATTAAATGCAGATTTGACAAGCCCAAATGTTAATTTCTCTTATTTTCACAAATACTATGTTGGAAAAAATCTAATAAAGTATTTATCACACAAACAATATGTTTTGAGTATAATCTTTATAAAAAAGCAAAAAGAACGAACAGATACTAATCCGCCGTTCTTCAAAATGTTTAATTTGTTGTGTTTATTATAGTACGCCTTATTTAAATAGTCAAGCTAAAATTCAATAATTATATATTAATAAATTGTGAATAGTCAATAATAATTTTTTGTATCAAACTAAAAGTCCTGCACATCAATGATATACAGAACTCTTTTCATAACATATTAAATTAAAGTGTTTTCACATATTCCTTTAAATAAGCCTTAAAGTCCTCGCCAATTTCCTTATGCTTTAAAGCTGTTTCAACAGTAGCTTTCATAATGCCAAGCTTATTTCCCATGTCGTATCTGATACCGGTATATTCAACAGCAGACATACCCTTTGTTACAGCAAGCTCTCTCATAGCATCTGTAAGCTGAATTTCTCCGCCTGCACCGGGAGCGGTGTTATCAAGTATATCAAAAATCTCTGGAGGAAGAATACATCTTCCAAGAATTGAATAGAGCGAAAGAACCTCTTCCGGAGTCTGCGGCTTCTCAACCATATCGGTGCATTTGAAGATATTGTCCCTGATATTCTCAACTTTAAGAGAACTGTACTTACTGATATCGGACTCAGAAACCTTTTTGATGCCAAGAACACCAAGACCAAATTCCTCATAAGCCTTAACAAGCTGACCGCAGACTGGCTCTTCACCCATAATTACATCATCGCCGTAGAGTACTGCAAAAGGCTCATTGCCTACAAAATCTCTGGCACAGCTGATTGCATGACCAAGTCCCTTTGTTTCCTTCTGACGGACAAAGTAAATCTTTGCAAGCTTTGAAATTTCAACAACCTCATCATAGACGTCCGTCTTTCCTCTGGAGCTAAGTGCATATTCAAGCTCAGGCGCTCTGTCGAAGTGGTCCTCAATAAGACCTTTTCCACGGTTCGTGATAATAAGGATATCTGTGATTCCCGACTTCACTGCCTCTTCAACAATATACTGAATTGCCGGCTTGTCTACAATCGGAAGCATCTCCTTAGGCATTGCCTTAGTAGCCGGAAGTACTCTTGTGCCTAGTCCCGCTGCTGGGATAACAGCCTTTCTAATTTTCATAAAATAAACTCTCCTTCTTTGAATACGTGAAATCAGCTAAAAATCTGATTTATCCCACAACCGCTGCTTCATTATTTGTGAATTACGATTACGGATTTCTAAAATATTTCCTTACTTCTTTATATTCTATCATCAATTACTTGATGAATAAGACATTAAAAATTCGAATCTCTGCAATATTACTCACAATCATTTAAAATCTAGCACTTTTAGATTTCGAGTATATCATCTAAACAGAATCAAGTATAACAAGCTAAACGCTCCGGCAACAAACGGATTCACTCCGCCTCCAAGATACAATGCTTGTGCTGTTTCACTCTTATCGAGAGATTCTTCCTTCGCCATTTGTTTGATTGACTGAACACGTTTTATACAATGCCGGTAATAAAGCTTATTAGCCACAATTCCGCATACTATCATTAACACAATCTGTAAAAAGAACAATACGCTCGGTATCATAAACATAAGCTGATCATTTACAGGCATATTCATTAAAGTATCCGACATTTTCATATACTGTTCAAAAGTAATTTTTGTAATTTTATCAGGATCTAAGCCTACACTTGTCATCAGCGTGTTCATAATGCCAACGCTGTAACGCTGCTGAACATAGAATCGGATTGCATATAAGAGCATCTCGATTGAGAAAATAAGTGAACCTATTTTATAGAGCTTTCTATACAGAAACCAAATTCCCGAAAAGACACAAGCTGAAAGATTAAATTTTTTCCTATTTCGCTTATGCAAATCAAAAGCCCTCATATAGTATGGAGTGTTAATCGACACAAATCCTGCCAGATCTGCTGCGGTTACGTTATCCTCAAAGACAGCATCGGACGGAATTCCTGCAAGAGGATCAGGAGCAAAAGCAGCCGTTTGAGGAACTGTCGGTACGTTAAAAGTATTTGGCTGACCGGGAGCTTGACCGCTGCCGTCAGTATTCAAAACCGGAACAGGCTGAATCTTTGCAAACTTTGCACCGCATCTATTACAGTAGTTTGCTTCTGATTTGTTCATCTCTCCACAATACGGACAGGGTATCTCTTTCCTTACCGATACACGAGGAAAGTTACCGTTTAACGCTGGATTGTATTCAACCGTTTTTTCTTTTTCTGAATTCTGAAGTTCTCCTGAGTTGGAATCTGCCGCCGAGTCGGATTTATTATTTTTTACTCCACGAGCCGATTCCTTTATCTTGTCAAAGCCTTCAAAAACAAAATCTGTACCGTGCTTTTCAAGATTGGGGCAACCCTTGTTTTCCTTATAGCATGTTCTGTGTGATGGAGTACCACATTCAGGACAAACAACCACATCATCGTTCTCTTGAAAGTCCTTGCCGCATACACCACACCTTAATCCAAGATAATCTATATTAATCACGTCCTCGGTTATACTGATTATAGTTAATACACTTTAATTATTATACCAAAATTTTCATTTGATTACAAGTTTTATTTTTTATTTAACTGCTTTTTAATAAATAGGACTAAAGCAGTAATTAACTGCAATTAATTTTTATACACAATAGATACATTTGTTTTTCATGCGAAAACAATATAAAATTTAGCTTTACTTTTTTTGTTTTTCATAATATAATAGTATTAGATATCGCAAAAATGAGAGGTATAAAACATGGTACAGTTTGAAGAATTAAAGCTTGCTCTGGAAGAACTCAAGCCTGAAATTGACGATTTGGCTGATGCACTGGGACTAAAAGCCTGTGAATCAGAAATCGAACAGCTTGAATACAAGGCTGCTGAGCCGGGCTTCTGGGACGATACGGAAAATTCACAGAAGGTCTTGCAGAGAACAGGATATTTGAAAAATAAGGTTGAAAACTACAAACAGCTTGTGAGTGATTATGAAGATACGCTTGCACTTATTGAGTTGGGCGATGAAGAAGAGGACGAGTCTATTCTTGAAGAAGCTCAAAACGAATATGAGAAAGTAAAATCGAACCTTGAAGCTCAAAGACTTTCCACACTGCTTACAGGAGAATATGATAAAAATAATGCTATTCTCACGTTCCACGCAGGCAGCGGCGGTACGGAGGCTCAGGATTGGGCTGAAATGCTCTACAGAATGTACGGCAGATGGGCAGAACGACATAATTTTAAGGTGAAAACAATTGACTATCTCGATGGAGATACCGCAGGACTTAAAAGTGCTGTTATCCTCGTTGAGGGTGAAAACGCATATGGCTACTTGAAAAGCGAGGCAGGCGTTCATCGTTTGGTGCGTATCTCCCCGTTTGACAGCTCCGGACGTCGTCAGACATCGTTTGCTTCGCTTGAGGTAATGCCGGAAATTGAAAAGGACATAAACATCACTATTCCTGCGGAGGATATCCAAATGGATGTTTATCGTTCCAGCGGTGCCGGCGGTCAGAAGGTCAACAAGACATCTTCGGCTGTTCGTCTTACTCACATTCCTACTGGTATTGTAGTGGCTTCGCAGATTGAACGAAACCAATTTCAGAACAGGGAAATTGCCATGCAGATGTTGATTTCCAAGCTCATCGAAATTAAGGAGAAGGAACATCTCGAAAAGATAGAAGATATCAAAGGTGTTCAGAAAGAGATCACTTGGGGCAGTCAAATCCGTTCTTATGTATTTATGCCCTATACGCTAGCAAAGGATCATCGAACAAAATTCGAATCATCCAATATCCAAGCAGTAATGGACGGTGATATTGACGGATTTATTAACGCCTACCTCAAAGCGGAAAGCCAGGGTACTCTGGAAAACGGAGATAACTAATATATTTTAATCCAATATAACTTTATTAAATAGTAATATGCTTGATATATTCATTCCAAAATAAAGGAGGCTGAGCAATATGAAATGTCCCTACTGTAGTTATGAAGAAAGCAAGGTTGTAGATACACGTTTGATTGATTGTGGAGCACGAATACGGAGAAGAAGAGAATGTACTAAGTGCGGCAAAAGATTTACTACTCACGAGGCTATAGAAAATATTCCCATTATTGTGGTAAAAAATGATATGTCAAGAGAACCCTTTGACAGAAACAAGCTGTTTTCGGGAATTCTTCGTGCCTGTGAAAAAAGACCCGTATCAATTCAGACAATCGAAAAAATAACCGATGATATCGACAATACCATTCAGAATTCTATGGAAAGAGAAATATCCTCAAAAGCAATCGGTGAGCTTGCTATGGATGCTCTTAAAAAGGTTGACGAGGTTTCATATGTAAGATTCGCCTCCGTTTACAGGCAGTTTAAAGATATAAACTCCTTTATGGAAGAGGTCAGCAAATTACTATCTGAAAAATAACAGCGACAACAGACAGTTCATTAGTACCCTCCTGTCTATAAATAAAACCGGGACTGCAATTTTAAGATATTTAAGTATATTATTAACTTATCTTATCAGTGCAGGCACCCTTGTGTCTGCACTTTTTATTAAAGGAGATTTTTATGTATCAGCTTACAACAGAAGCATGCTTTGACAGTGCCCATTTTTTATCGGGCTATAACGGTAAATGCTCTAATCTGCACGGTCATCGCTGGCGAATTATTGCTGAGATTGAACAGGAGAAGCTAAATGAATCCGGACAGCTCAGAGGTATGGTAGTTGATTTCGGAGATTTAAAGCATGATTTGAAAGCTCTTGCAGATTCGTTCGATCATTGTCTTATTATCGAAAAGGGCAGCCTGAAAGACAGCACTATTACAGCACTAAAATCCGAAAACTTCTCTATTATCGAGGTTTCGTTTCGTCCTACAGCAGAAGAATTTGCAAAGTACTTTTTTTTCCGAATGAAGGGACTTTCGTATCATGTAAAAAAAATTACTGTGTATGAAACGCCAAATAATTGTGCGTCATATTCAGAGGAGGGCTGAGCAATGCTTGATGTAGCGGAAATGTTTGTGAGCATCAACGGAGAAGGAACACACTCAGGGCAGCTTGCATTTTTTGTCCGTTTCTGCGGCTGCAATCTTTGCTGCTCATATTGTGATACAATGTGGGCAAATAAACCCGATGTCCCCCACCGCAAAATGACAGCAATTGAAATCTACAACGAGATCTGTCAATCGGGAATCAACAATGTCACACTTACCGGCGGAGAACCATTAAACCGAGAAGGTATTTCCGAGCTGCTCGAATTGCTGTCACAAAACAACAGGCTGTATGTGGAAATTGAAACTAACGGAAGCATACCTCTAAAACCATATATGACGATGAAAAACAGACCGTCTATGACAATGGATTATAAGCTGCCGTCAAGCGGTATGGAAAAATCCATGTGCAACAAAAATCTCCTGCTCCTCGACAAACAGGATACATTAAAATTTGTTTCGGGCAGCTTGCAGGATTTGGAACGGGCAAGAGAAATAATTAACAAATACAATCTTGACGAACGATGCTCTGTTTTTATAAGTCCTGTATTCGGAAAAATCCAGCCAAGCGAGATAGTTAATTATATGAAGCTGCATAAGATGAACAATGTAACTTTGCAGCTTCAAATGCACAAATTCATTTGGGATCCTAACGAGAAAGGAGTTTAGCAATGGCAATTGATCAAGAGGCTATAAAATATCATATCAGAGGAATTCTGGAAGCCTTAGGCGATGACCCCAACCGTGAGGGCTTAATAGAAACGCCCGATCGAGTTGCAAGAATGTACGCTGAGGTTTTCGAGGGAATGAACTATACTAATCACGAGATTGCACAAATGTTTGGAAAGACATTTGAATCTCCTCACGCAAACAAGCAGCAGGATATAGTTGTTGTTCGTGATATTGAGGTATTCAGTTATTGTGAACACCATATGGCACTAATGTACGATATGAAAGTAACAGTAGCCTATATTCCCAAGGATAAAGTAATAGGTCTTAGCAAGATTGCAAGAATTGCGGACATGGTTGCAAAAAGGTTACAGCTTCAAGAGAGAATAGGTGCTGACATTGCGGAAATTATGCAGGAGGCAACAGGTTCAGAGGACGTAGCAGTGCATATCGAGGCCAGTCACAGCTGCATGACTGCAAGGGGCATTTGCCGTCCCGCTGCGAAAACCTTTACGGAAACACTCAGAGGACGCTTTGAAACAGACTCCAGCCTGCAAAGCAGAATCAGATAAGGAGATTATTTACATATGGATAAAGCACTTGTACTGTTCAGCGGCGGTGTTGACAGCACCACCTGTCTGGCTCTGGCTATTGATAAATATAGCAAGGAAAATGTGATTGCTCTGTCTATCAGCTACGGGCAGAAGCACTGTAAGGAGCTTGAAGCAGCTTCACAAATTGTAAAATTTTATGGTGTTGAACATATTAGTATTGATCTTGCACCGCTTTTTTCATACAGCAATTGTACATTATTACAACATTCAAACGAGGAAATTCCAAAAGAAAGCTATGCTGAACAACTTAAAAAGACAAACGGTTCTCCCGTGAATACATATGTTCCGTTCAGAAACGGTTTATTCATTGCTTCTGCGGCAAGTATTGCACTATCAAAGGATTGTAATGTCATTTACTATGGTGCACACAGCGATGATGCGGCAGGCAATGCTTACCCCGATTGCAGCGAAGCCTTCAACACTGCTATGAACACTGCGGTCGTTGAAGGAAGCGGTCATCAGCTTAGAATTGAAGCACCGTTTGTATTGAAAAGTAAAAAAGACGTTGTCGCAATTGGCAAAAAACTTGGTGTACCTTATGAACTGACATGGAGCTGCTATGAGGGAAGTGATAGACCTTGCGGAAAATGTGCAACGTGTCTTGATA
Source organism: uncultured Ruminococcus sp. (assembly GCA_902773395.1). Next base: position 4,685 of record CACYEJ010000113.1, on the reverse strand, counting down.
GAAGAGCTGCATTTTTAGCAAACGGTATTGACTTGATATAACCGGAGGTATCATTAAATGAGAAACGATGAAGCTTCACTGACATTACTTGGAAATCAGAAAAACAAATACCCCACAGACTACTCTCCCGACATTCTTGAAACATTTCAGAACAAGCACCCTGAGAACGATTATTTTGTCAAATTCAATTGTCCTGAATTTACAAGCCTTTGCCCGATTACAGGGCAGCCGGATTTTGCGTCTATTACAATTTCCTATGTTCCGGGCGAGAGAATGGTTGAAAGCAAATCGCTTAAACTATATCTGTTCAGTTTTCGCAATCACGGTGATTTTCACGAGGACTGTGTAAACATTATCATGAAGGATCTGATAAAGCTTATGGATCCAAAGTACATAGAGGTTTGGGGAAAGTTCACGCCACGAGGCGGTATCTCAATTGACCCTTACTGCAATTACGGAAAAAAAAGCACTCGCTGGGAGCAGGTTGCCTTTGACCGATTATCACATCACGACCTATATCCCGAAAAAGTTGATAACAGATAATAATTTTAATCCGCACCAAAAACACGCTTACTATAAAAGCACTTAATCCCTCAAGCACTCACACTAACGCTTGAGGGATTTTTCTTACTATCTATTGTGATATACCTGATATGAGTCCTCTGATTTCCTGTTCCGCCTTTCTGACCTCTTCCAGAAAGGCTCGTGACGATACACGCAAAGCACCGCTTCCCAGAATAATAAGCTGCTCCAGACCGTCTGATGTTACCACCCTTACACGGTGATTCTTTGCTAACTTATGCGTCACCTTTTCAATGTACATATCTGCTGTTTCTGCTTCTTTTGTATACACCACACTGATATTATTTACCCTTTCAACCTCTCTTACATTTCCCTTGACTTTGTAGGCATCAAACACCAATATCAGTTCACATTTCTTATAACCCTGATAATTGCATAGAATATTTATTAGCGTATTTCTTGCTGCATCAATATTATCCTTTGCTAACGCACCAAGCTCCTCCCACGAAAATATGACATTGTATCCGTCAACAAGCACATACTCAACACCGTCATATGTTTGTGTATTCTTTCGCTTATAGTTCGACTGAGTGCTTGGACTATCATATCTTCGGCTCTGTTGAGAAGTTCTCTTTTTTACCTCGCCATATGTCTGCTCGAATATCTGCATCAGCTCCTTGTCAAGTGCAAAAACATCGCTCTGCGTTTTACACATTGAGAATAATTTTTCTCTTCCGAAGCTTGGAGATTCCTCATTTGAAGACCTTATAGATTCCGACAAGTGCATATGTTTCTTTACTTCGTCCCACGGCACATTATAGCCTGCTCCGTGCGAACAGAATACCGAACCGCACGGATTCTCCAAATCGCTGTCGGGATTATATCCTATCTTTGATATGACTTCATCTGCATTATGGCACTTCTCATAGCCTTTAAGCTCACAAATCAGCTTGCCCTTTCCGTGTGTATATCGAACAACATCTCTGGCATAGTCGCACATCGTTGCAACAGGTGCCGTGCCGGTGATTACGGCAAAATCCGAGTAAACCTCAGGTAGATTGAAACTGCCGCACATTCGCTGAATATCCGTCATAGCACGTCCCACATTTTCACTAGGCAATTCAAGCGAAAAATCATAGTAAGGCTCCAGCAGCTCACTCTCTGCCGAACGAAGTCCCTGACGTACTGCACGATATGTAGCCTGTCGGAAATCGCCTCCCTCGGTATGCTTTGCATGAGCTCTGCCGGATACAAGCATAATTTCCATATCGGTAATCGGTGAACCTGTAAGAACACCTATATGTGTTTTCTCGTAAAGATGTGTCAAAATCAGCCTTTGCCAATTTTTGTCGAGAATATCCTCTTTGCAGTCCGAACCTATTACAATACCGCTGTCACGCTTGCCCGGCTTCATAGTTAAATGAACCTCCGCATAATGCTTTAGCGGTTCAAAATGTCCAACACCCTCCACCATATTTGATATTGTTTCCTTATAAATAATATTGCCCTTACCAAAAGTAACATCAATACCAAAACGTTCTGAGATAATACACTTTAATATTTCAAGCTGAATATCTCCCATTAACTGCACCTGGATTTCTTTCAGACGCTCATTCCAAATAACATTGAGTTGGGGGTCTTCATCTTCAAGAAGCCTTAATTTTTCAAGAAGCTTATGTATATCAACACCCTCAGGCGGCTCAACACGGTAGTTAAGCACCGGAGAGAGCACAGGCAATCCGGAATTTTTTTCAGCTCCTAAACCAAAGCCGGGACGTGCAAAAGTAATTCCTGTTACAGCACATATTGAACCTGCCTTTACTTCATCGGTCTGTGTAAACTTGTCGCCGGAGTAAATGCGGATCTGATTAATTTTTTCGCCATTAATATTTTTTTCGCTTGGAAGTACATCTTTCACTTTTATTTTTCCGCCGGTTATCTTCATAAATGTAAGGCGGTTTCCCTGATGATCCTCTGTAATTTTATACACCTTTCCGCCAAATTTATCACTGTATTTCGGTTCGGCTGTATATTCGCTCAGGCATTGCAGAAATTCTTCAACACCTTTTAATCGAAGGGCTGAGCCAAACATACAAGGAAAGATTTTTCTCTGAGCCACGGCATTAATGATGTCTGATTTATTGATAAAATTATTTTCATTATAAAAATCAAAAAGCTCATCGTCCGAGAGGGCAATATTCTCAAAAAACTCTTCTCCGCTGTCTTTTGAAAAATCCACGCATCCATCGCTCAGCTTTGATTTAAGCTGTTCGATTATAAGCTGTTGCTCTGCACCAGGCAAGTCCATTTTATTCACAAATATAAAGCATGGAATATTATACTTCTTTAAAAGCTTCCAAAGTGTATGTGTATGACTTTGCACGCCGTCTGTTCCGCTGATAACTAAAACTGCATAATCCGACACCTGCAAGGTACGCTCTGTTTCAGCGGAAAAATCCACGTGACCGGGTGTATCAAGCAATGAAAACTCAGTGTCATTATATTTTAAAACAGCTTGCTTGGAAAATATAGTGATACCTCTGTCACGTTCGAGAGCAAATGTATCCAAAAAGGAATTTCTGTGATCTACTCTGCCTAGCTTTGAGATATTGCCGGAGCAGTACATTAATGCTTCTGAAAGTGTAGTTTTACCTGAATCAACGTGGGCAAGAATACTTATGACTGATTTTTTCATTTTACATTCACTTCCTGACAAATTGTTGTTTTTTATAATTATATCACAAAACAACAAAAATGTACAGTAATCATATTCTTTGTAATAAAAACGGCAGACAACTAAAAACTGTCTGCCGTAATAATTTATTAGAAAATAATAAGACTATCTTTCAATAATCTCAAAATCAATTAGCCTTACTCTTAATATACTCGTCAATAGACTTAGCAGCGTGTCTGCCGGCACCCATTGCCTTAATAACAGTAGCTGCACCGGTTACTGCGTCACCGCCTGCATATACGCCCTCTTTTGTTGTCTGCATTGTTTCCTCGTTTACAACAAGACAGCCGCGTGCATTTGCTTCGATACCCTTTGTTGTGGAACGAATCAACGGGTTCGGTGCATTACCGATAGCAATAATAACTGCATCAACATCGAGCACAAAGTTGGAACCCTCTTTTGCAACAGGACGTCTTCTGCCGCTTGCATCAGGCTCGCCAAGCTCCATTTCTACACACTCAAGACCTACTACCTTACCGCTCTCATCGCCGAGAACTTTGACAGGATTATTAAGAAGCTTGAAGTTTACGCCCTCTTCTTTTGCATGGTGGATCTCCTCGTTACGAGCAGGCATCTCCTCTTCGCTTCTTCTGTAAACGATATACACATTCTCAGCACCAAGACGAAGAGCACTTCTCGCTGCGTCCATTGCAACGTTGCCGCCGCCAACAACAGCAACATTCTTTGGACGGATAATCGGCGTATCGTACTCGTCCTTGTAAGCTTTCATCAGGTTAATTCTTGTGAGGAACTCATTTGCAGAGTACACACCAATTAAGCCTTCGCCTTCCATACCCATAAAGTTCGGAAGACCTGCACCTGTACCTACAAACACTGCCTCATAGCCTTCTTCGAAAAGCTCGTCAACGGACATTACTCTACCCATAACCATATTAGTCTGGATATCTACGCCCAAATCTTTGAGTCCGCTAATCTCCTTCTGAACGATAGCCTTAGGAAGTCTGAACTCAGGAATACCATACATCAAAACACCGCCGGCTGTGTGGAATGCCTCAAACACAGTTACCTCATAGCCCTGCTTAGCCAATGTGCCGGCACAAGTAAGACCTGCCGGACCTGAACCGATTACAGCTACCTTGTGACCGTTGCTCTCAGGCTTAACTGCCTTTTCGGTAGAATTATTCATATGATAATCAGCAACGAATCTTTCCAATCTGCCGATACCAACACTCTCTGTCTTGATACCTCTTACGCACTTTGACTCACACTGAGTTTCCTGCGGACAGACTCTTCCACAAACTGCCGGAAGCGAGCTTGCCTTTGTAATAATGGAGTAAGCCTCCTCGAAGTTGCCCTCTTTTACCTGTGCGATAAAATCAGGAATCGGAACATTTACAGGACATCCGCTGACACAAGGCATGTTTTTGCAGTTGAGACATCTTGTAGCCTCGTTAATTGCCATCTCCTC